>NZ_PDZE01000014.1:0-80149 GCF_002743415.1 Sporosarcina sp. P3 | reverse complement strand
GGTTGCCCACGTGTTACTCACCCGTCCGCCGCTAACTGTTGGAAGCAAGCTTCCAACAGTTCGCTCGACTTGCATGTATTAGGCATGCCGCCAGCGTTCGTCCTGAGCCAGGATCAAACTCTCCATAATACTGGTAGACGATATGCCGCGGATTGCGTTGTCAGTTTCACTCACTCAGTCAGTCACGTACTTGAGTACGTTCCCACTTTCGCTCGATCACTTCCTAGCACTCCACAACATCTCGTCAACCAGTTACATGAAAATTCGATTAGCTCGAGTTTCATTTGCTGGCATCAATTAAGATACTCATTTTGTTTGTGTCATCGTTAGATACACAAACTTTATTTCGTTAACGTTTTGCTGTTCAGTTTTCAAGGTTCATGTTGCAGTCGCTTTCTTGACTGTTCTATTACTATATCAGACGCATTTTAAACTGTCAACAACTTTGGACAACCTTTTTCAATTTCTTTTTCGTTTCTTTTAGATTAGATACCATTAACTCTCTTAGAGGGTAGTTTAAAAAATAGTTAAAACCGCTTCCCTATTGGACTGGGAAGCGGTTTGACGTTACTTAATATAGATAAAATACAAAATGAAGATCACAAAGAGCCCATACATAATTGGATGAATTTCTTTTCTTCTACCGCTTACTAGCATCGTAATAGGATAGAAAACGAAACCGATTGCGATCCCAGTTGCGATACTGTACGTCAACGGCATGGCGATAATTGTAAAGAATGCTGGAACCGCGATTTCGAAGCGGGTCCATTCTATATCTCCTAACGTCGACACCATCAATACCCCTACGATAATCAAAGCCGGTGCCGTAACTGCCGGTGTAATGACTAGTAGCAAAGGAGAGAAGAACAACGCTAATAAAAATAGCAACGCGGTTACAATGGAAGCAAAGCCTGTTTTGGCACCCGCTGCAACACCTGCAGTGGATTCAATATAAGAAGTAGTAGTGGATGTACCCATTACCGCTCCTGTTACGGTTGCCAAAGAATCTGCAAGCAATGCGTTACCGGCACGTGGAAGTCGGTCTTCCTTCATTAGACCTGCTTGTGTAGCAACTGCAACTAGTGTTCCAGCTGTATCGAAGAAGTCTACAAATAAGAATGTGATGACGATCACGAGAAATTGTGTTGTCATCAATGAAGCTGGGTCGTTAAGAATCGCATCAAAGGCTGCACCAAACGTGGGAGCGACTGACGGAATTTTATCTACTACCTTGTGTGGCACGTCTATTAGACTGACCGCCATTCCCAAAACCGTGGTCATAATCATTCCGTAGAAAATAGCACCTTTGATTTTCCTTACCATCATGATAATTGTAATGACTAATCCAAAGACCGTTAGCAATGTAGGACCAGCTGTTAAATCACCTAAACCTACTAGTGTATTTTCATCCGCCACAATAATTTTAGCGTTTTGCAGACCTAGGAATGTAATGAACAAACCTATACCTGCACCTACCGCAAACTTCAGCTGCGCTGGTATTGCATTGATGATCATTTCACGTAAACCTGTTAATGAAAGAATGATAAAGATTAACCCTGAGAATAATACTCCAGTCAATCCTGTTTGCCATGGTATACCATAAGTCAACACTACCGTGAAAGCGAAGAATGCGTTTAACCCCATACCTGGAGCTAAACCGATTGGATATCTGGCTATCAAGCCCATAAATAATGTTCCAACCGCTGCTGCGAGCGCCGTAGCAACAAACACAGCACCTTTATCCATTCTCATGGAATCAGGCAAATCAGGTACAACATCCAAAGATAACATGATTGGATTAACAGCTAGAATATAGGCCATTGCTAAAAACGTAGTAATTCCACCGATGATTTCGCGACGGTAATTGGTGCCAAGCTTTTCGAACTCAAAATATTTTTTCATTGTGACCTTCCTTACTCTCATTATGTAAAAAGAGGCACGCGAAATAAATTCGCACGCCTCTTCTTTAATCCAATAGAAATTACATTTCCATCTTGAATCGTAGTCGAAACATTTACGGTGTTTCGGTAGAGACTTCTAGGCCTTATTCCCAGCGTTATACGATCATATTCTGTTGTTTAACTTATTCCCACTCGATAGTGCCAGGTGGTTTTGCCGTGATATCATACACAACACGATTGACTTGATCCACTTCAGTTGTAATTCTAGTGCTGATTTTTTCCAGCACATCGAATGGTATACGAGCCCAGTCTGCTGTCATGCCATCTACCGAGTGAACCGCTCTAATACCAACCGCATAGTCGTAAGAACGTTGTTCGTTACGAACACCTACACTGCGGATATTCGGTAATACTGCGAAATATTGCCAGATTGAACGATCAAGTCCGGCTTTTGCGATTTCATCACGTAATATAAAGTCTGCATCGCGAACGATTTCAAGCTTCTCTTCCGTAATTTCACCAAGCACACGAACTCCAAGTCCTGGACCAGGGAATGGTTGACGATTAACGATTTCTTCAGGCAATCCAAGCTCTGCCCCTACCGCACGCACTTCATCTTTAAACAATGCACGTAATGGCTCGATTAACTCGAAGTCCATATCTTCAGGCAAACCACCCACATTATGGTGAGACTTAATAGTTGCAGAAGTTGCAGTTCCACTCTCGATGATGTCTGCATAAATTGTACCTTGTGCTAAATATTTGATACCGTCTAGTTTAGCGGACTCTTCATCAAATACGTAAATAAATTCATTACCTATAATCTTACGCTTTTGCTCAGGGTCTGTAACACCTTCTAGCTTGTTCAAGAAGCGTTCGCGTGCATCTACTTTAATAAAGTGCATGCTAAATTGTTCGCTGAATGTTTTCACTACACTTTCGACTTCGCCTTTACGGAGCAAACCGTGGTCCACGAAAATACAAGTCAACTGGTCACCGATTGCACGGTCGATTAAAGCAGCTACTACTGAAGAGTCTACTCCACCACTTAGCGCACAAAGCACTTTACGATCACCAACTGTTGAGCGAATCTTCTCCACTTCTATTTCAATGAAACGATCCATTGTCCAGTCTCCTGAAGCTTTACAGATTTCAAAAACAAAGTTACGCAAGAAATCTTTACCGTTTTCCGAACGATAATCTTCTGGATGGAATTGAATCGCATAGATTTGTTGTTCGTCGTTTGAAATAGCTACAATATTACCAGCCGAATCTTTTGCGGATATAGTAAATCCTTTAGGTAATTCCGCAATATCAGCACTGTGGCTCACCCAGACGTTTTGTTTGTCAGTCTGACCAGCAAACAATGTAGATGTAGTATCCACTGTCAACGTTTCTTCTTTGCTTTCGCCGCTTGAATTCTTTTCTACCTTACCATCTAAATGATCGACGAGTACTTGAGCTCCGTAGCTGATGCCCAATACAGGAATGCCTAATTCGAATATTGCCGGATCGATAGCATACGCGTTCTCGTCTCCAACAGATGCTGAACCACCGGAAAGTACGATACCGACTGGATTCATTTTTTTAATTTCCTCAATTGTTGTTGTATGGGCGTGTAGTTCACTATACACACCGAATTCGCGAATTGTACGCGTGAAGAGCTGATTATACTTACTACCGTAATCGAGAACTACAATTTTTTCTTGTCCAGCTAACACAGGAGCATTTGACAACTAATCCACCTCTTCCAATTTTTTAATACTGTTTCAAGCCTCAACTACAAAAGACGCGTTAGAAAGTCAACTTTCTACGCGTCTTTTCCATCAAAGAATCCAAGTACTGCTAATCGATGATAGCCGACGTTCGTTAGCGCAAGATCTGTCGTGGACTTTTCTTGCATCATCCGTTCTATATTTTACGCATATTTCGCTAAAAAATCAACATGTTGTACTAATAATTAAATCTTCCCATACTTCATTCAACTTATCCCATTCTTGCGTCTCCCAGTCATTCCCGTATATTCCTATTTCATACGCATGGGTTAAGACAGTCATACGATCTCCACCGTACCGCTCATCTACGAGTCTAGCATAGTTGGAAAGCGTCATCGCGGTATCTTTTGGCATTCCGGTCCGAGCTAATTGTTGTAATAACTGTGTGAATTGCTGTTCGAATTTCGCGCGACCGTTTGGCAGTTTCCTGAGTTGTTTTATACGCCATTTAGGCAGCCAATTGTTTCTTTTACTATAGACAATCAAACTCGCTCCTATAATTAACACAAATAATGATGCATAAATCCACCATTGACTGAACAACCATGCAAATCTTTGTTTGAATGCGTCGAACACAGACGAACCCTTTGTTTTCTTAGGAAGTTCTTTCTTTTTTTCCACTTCCGGTTTCACAGTTTTTTCAATTTCCTCTTCTTCAATACTTTCATTCATATTGTCGAATTCGATCTCTGTCGGATGTGTAAAACCTAGGGTTGGCTCAAAAGGCATCCATCCAATTTCAGGAATATATGCTTCTACCCACGAATGAGCCTCATCATTCGTCACGCGATAGACACTTTTTCCAGATGCTTTAAATGCCATTTCCCCTGGCGCAAATCCTTTCACCCAACGCGTCGGTATATCTACAGTCCTGAGCATGACTGCCATAGAAGTAGAGAAGTTATCGCAATAACCTTTTTTCGTGTCGAATAGAAATTGATCCACATAATCTTGTTCTTCATCAGGCACCGGAACATTTTGCGTTTCATATACAAAACCGTTCTTTTTGAAGTATTGCTCTACAGCTTTCACTTTGTCATAGACGGCCGCTTCATTTTCAGTAATCGATAAAGCCAGTTCCTTCACGCGTTCTGGTAATTCTTCTGGTAGTTGCACATAGTTATTTAAATCCTCTGGAACCGTCTCGTAGTTTACCATCTCTGTTTTCTGCAAATCTGACAGGATGTATGTAGGTTCAACAAACTCTATTTCATACTGTTTAATCTTTTCTTGTAGACCCATCAACAAGTATAGTCGGTTGGCTGTCATCTCGTGCATGAGGTTCAACCCTTCAGGTGAGGATATCTTTGTCGTGCCATAGGGAGTAGCAAGAAATGGTAATGGTTCAACAAAATCCAATGTTACATGCGAGACTTCCCCTTCTATCGAGGGCTCCCATAAATTTTCACCTGTATCCAGCAACTCTTTGTTTGATTCATGATCTTGCACCCAACCCTTTGAAGTATATGTATCTTTCGTTTCGATACGCCAATATTGCCGTTCGTCGACGGATGCTTCGAACACCAATTGATTGTCTTGTACGAAAGCTCCACCTAGTTGCGTATCATCAGGGTCATAACCTGCTCTGGCTTGTCCGTTGTCAGATACGTTATCTTCCGCTCCACTTAACGATAGTAGGAACGGCACGGGATCTGGCCACGCCGGAGGGTATACCGGTGCATTTCTTGCTAGCAATCCGACAGACATCACAATCAATACCACTGGCAATGAAAGCAAAAGTAATCTCTTTGGACGAAGTGACAATCTTTCATCGCCCGATAATTTAATTAATGTTAGGCAACCTACAATTAATAAGCCTACTATCATAATCCTTACTATAGACGAAGTAGCATCATAAGGCGTGAACGTATCCAAGAGCGCTACAAATAGTATGGTAAAACCAAAGAACATCATCATACTACGTCGCACTTCAATCCAGTGGCGAAGTAAATAGGCGATCATCCAAACAAGCGTAAACAACAATAACGTACGGAATAAATTTGATAATTCACCGAGATCACCTTTGAATAGCAACAGGATATTTTGTTGGACTTCTTGCAAAATATAGCCTATCACAGCCATAGAGATCCATAGTTGATCAAAATACATATAATGGATAGCCCATACTATATATAGAATCTGCATCGCCCCACTGATCCACCATGGCAGTCGCAATAAAGCCAATGCAAAAAAGAGTACTAGATAAAGGATGAATAGAGAAGGATGGCCAAAATCCGTCAAATCCATAATCGGGATAAACCACTCCCACAACAAGACAGAACTGAGCGCATATAAAAACAACAGGACTTTCCAATCCAATATGGGTCTCTTCATGAATTCACCGCCTTCTTCAACGCTGATGAACGATCAGACGGATATATCATTTTCACTGTAATACCAAGCGATTTCACTTGATTAACAATAGGTTCTAGAGATTTTATGTTCGTTTCATCTGTTATTAGCACAAAGCAAACCAGTGCGGATATATGATGAGTACATGCCAACACACTACGGACGAATTCCGTGCGAAGGTTTCCTGTAATAAGCAACAAAGCATCTCCAGCCAATTCTTTCTCTATCGGCAATCTCACCTTTTGTGTATCTTCAGATTGAATTTTCGCAAGATGCACTAATGCTTGTCTAGTCTGATCCGTGGATTGTATAGACGGAAACACCTGTGGCTGGTCACTCGCTGTGATCAGGGTTAACTTGGCATGACTCTGCCTGGCAGATACAACAATTGATGCGGCAAACTCTACTGCATCTTCAAATGTTTCGGATATCCCGCAATCCAGCAACAACGTATGTTGTTCTGAACGCTGTTCATCAAATTCCTTTGTCATTAATTTCGAAGTACGTGCAAATGATTTCCAATGAATCCACGAGATCCGATCCCCCGGCGCGTATTCTCTGATACTGGACGGGGTAGTTGCATCTTTCGCTAGCATGTAAGCAGAGTGTTGCTGCCCTTCGCTCGTCCCATAAGATGCTGATTCATACGCCAAATCTGTTACGCTCGGATAGACTAGAAAATGATTCTGCACAACAAAAACTCTTCTTTTACGAATCCAATTAAAAAAATCTACTACTTCCACTTCTACTGTCGGTAATGTGTATTCGCCACGCTGAACGTTTTTCAGTAAGTAGATGTGCTCATATGTTCTCCGGAATCCTAAGAGCATAATTTTTCGTTCAATCTTTTCGTGCTTAGCATGCACTCGCTTATCCAGTAATACTACATACAGTAGAGGGAAAGGGAAGTTCCTTTTTAACACCACCCGAATGGATACCTGTCCATTCCTTGATACATGTCGATCTTCAATATACCGTGTAACGGTTAGATCACGTAACGGGTACAGGTAAAGAAGCACCGAATATGTTACAAATGGAATGAGCGTATAGAAAATGAACCAGCTAACGAAGCCCCCTTGAAATTTTGCGAAAACGTAGGCAGCTGTACCAATGGCTACGACACTCGCGAATCGCCCAAATGACTGCAATCCCTTCATAAGGTAGCAGACCTGCGCATTACAGGAACCCGCTGACGCTCGAGGATTTGACCAACTATTTCCTCAGCATCGATTCCTTCGTATTTCGCTTCAGGACGTAAGATCATCCGATGCGAAAATGCAAACGACGCTAAATATTGTACATCGTCCGGCAAGACAAACGTGCGCCCTTTTATGAATGCGTAAGCTTGACAAGCTTTCATTAATGCCATCGAACCTCGTGGACTTACGCCTAAAGAAACAGATTCATGCTGGCGGGTTGCATCCGCACAATCCACAATATAAGAAACAATTGTTTCATCTACTGTGACTTCTCGTACATGACGCTGTAACTCCAGTAACTCATCCACTGTCAGAATGGCGTCAATTTGCTCAATCGGTGTTTGTCGTTCCGCTCTTATCAATAATTCCATCTCTTGCTGCTTTGTCGGGTAACCCATTTTTAACTTGAAAATAAAACGATCAAGCTGTGCTTCTGGTAGGGGGTAGGTCCCTTCATATTCAATAGGATTTTGTGTCGCCATTACGAAAAACGGTTTCGGCAATTGAATAGTTGTTCCATCTACCGTAATCGATGCCTCTTCCATCCCTTCCAATAATGCAGCCTGTGTTTTAGGTGATGTTCGGTTGATTTCATCAGCCAAAACGATATTACCAATCAAAGGGCCTGGACGAAATTCAAATTGCATCGTTTGCGGATTATAGATGGACACGCCCGACACATCGGAAGGTAATAAGTCTGGTGTGAATTGGATCCGCTTAAACTTCGCGCCAATTGAAGTCGCAAGCGCTCTTACTAGCATCGTCTTGCCAACACCCGGTACGTCTTCAAGTAATACGTGACCACCCGCTAACAATGCCGTCATGCTTAACTCCGCTATATCACGTTTTCCAACTATAACTTTTTCTATATTATTCAATACTCGTTCGATCCATTGTGAATGCATAATTATTCTCTCCCGTCACGAACTGAATCCGTCTTTTTATATGAGACTATCATACCTGAAACGCATAACCTCGACAAACAGAAAAAACCGCCGACCTTTTATCTTACAAAAGGTCGGCAGTTTTCATTTCCAAAACTCATCAAATACCGTAATAGGCAAATGACGTTTATGCGCTGATTTCAAATAATGCCCTTCTATTTGCTTTCGTGCCTCATTCGACACTTCTTTTCCTTCAAGATAGTCATCAATTTCATCATACGTTACACCTAATGCTATCTCATCTGGAATGGCAGGCTTGTTGTCTTCCAAGTCGGCTGTAGGGATTTTATTGTATAAATGTGGAGGGCAATCTAGCGCTTCTAATAATTGTTTTCCTTGGCGTTTATTCAATCGGTAGATCGGCATAAGATCCGCTGAGCCATCACCAAACTTTGTATAAAATCCAGTAATTGCTTCAGCTGCGTGGTCTGTACCCAGAACGACAGAATGATGAATGGCCGCTACAGAATATTGTACCTTCATACGTTCCCTCGCTTTTTCATTTCCTTTATCAAAATCAGAAATATGGAGACCCGCTTTGTTCATAGCCCGCTCACTTGCATCCACTGCTTCTTTAATATCAACTGAATAAACGACCGACGGACTGATAAAGCTCAATGCATCCTGGCAATCGTCTTCGTCAAACTGCACACCGTATGGTAAACGAAGAGCATAGAAACGGTACCTTTCGATCCCTTCTTCCCCATTAAGCTCGTCAACTGCCATTTGCGCCAACTTGCCGACTAGTGTAGAGTCTTGACCGCCCGATATGCCTAAAGTGAATCCTTGCAAAAATGTATTCTTTTTCAAATATGCTTTCATAAAGTCAATGGAAGTCCGGATCTCTTGCTGCGGGTCGATTTCCGGTTTCGCACGTAATGCTTGGATAATTTCTTGCTGCAATGTCAACGCTCCCACTTCCTTTTCATCGTTTAGTATAGTTCTCGACCATTTCATGCACTTCTTCTATATTGCGCCTCTTATTGTCCCAACACTTCTGACTAAGATCAACAGGGTATTCTTCAGGATTCAACGAACGCTGGTATTCTTCCCATAGTAGGGAAAGATTTCGTTGTGCGAATTCACGAATTTCATACACTGGCGGATTTTTATAAATTACTTTTCCATTCTGAATCACATGCTCGTGTAAGTTCACCGCTTCAAAATTCGTTACAAATTTCGAGATAAATGTATGCACAGGGTGGAACATTTTGAGGCGCTCCTCCTTTGTCGGATCCTCATCATGCATCGTAATATAATCGCCTTCCGCTTTACCATTTTCAAGGTCAATAATTCGATATAGTTTTTTACGGCCAGGTGTCGTGACTTTCTCTACGTTAGCTGAGATTTTAATCGTATCTTGCATTTCCCCGTGATCGTCTTCAATGGAGACAATTTTATAGACCGCTCCTAGCGCTGGTTGATCATATGCTGTAATCAGCTTTGTTCCAATACCCCAAATGTCCACTTGGGCTCCTTGGGCTTTCAAGTTCAAAATCGTATACTCGTCCAAGTCATTGGATACGACAATTTTCGCATCCGGGAATCCTGCCTCGTCTAACATCCGGCGAGTTTCTTTCGATAAGAATGCAATATCTCCGCTGTCCAGTCGAACACCGATAAAATTAATGCTGTCACCAAGCTCTTTTGCTACTTTAATGGCTGTCGGAACACCAATCTTTAATGTATTGTACGTATCCACTAAGAATACGCAGTCTTTATGGCGTTGTGCGTAAACTTTGAACGCAGTGTACTCATCTTTATACGCTTGGACAAACGAATGTGCATGCGTCCCTGAAACAGTTAGTCCGAAACGTTTCCCTGCACGTACATTGCTCGTGGACTCTACGCCACCAATAACTGCTGCACGCGCGCCCCAAACTGCGGCATCCATTTCATGCGCGCGTCGGCTTCCAAACTCCATCACAATGTCATCTTTCACTACTTGCTTAATACGGCTAGCTTTTGTGCAGATCAATGTCTGGTAGTTCACGATATTCAACAAGGCTGTTTCGATCAATTGCGCTTCAATCAAGTTCGCTTCAATCCGAATGATCGGTTCATTCGCGAAAACAAGCTCTCCTTCTTTCATGGAGTAAACGTCGCCAGTGAAACGGATGCCTTTTAAATAATCGAGGAAATCATCAGCAAACCCAAGCTCTTCTCGTAAATAAGCTAGATCACTTTCTGTGAATGAAAATTCCTCTAGATACTTCAGTACATGTTCAAGGCCAGCAAATATCGCATACCCGTTACCGAATGGAATTTTTCTGAAATACACTTCAAATACGGCTTTCCGTTCATGAATGCCGTCCGCCCAATACGATTCGGCCATGTTAATTTGATAGAGGTCTGTGTGTAACGCTAAGCTGTCGTCTTTGTATGATGAAGTCATAGTCGTCTCCTTCTTCCGCTGCAATAATATTGTCATTATACACTATTTTCCCTGTTTCTCAGCAAAGTAATCATTAACCGACGAATCGATTTCAGAAATATAACTTTTTAAGGTTAGCAAAGATAAAATATGAAAGAGATGTGACCACGAATCATGTGTCCCGATGCTTCACTTTTTACGGAATCAAAAAGACAGAAAGTACATTCCAATTAATTTTGGAATTCGTTTTCTGTCCCGTGTGCTTATTTTCAATAGAATTTATTTCTGGTTTAGCTACTCACTTTTCAAACGAAAGCAATCCTCACTCCTTTTTCAACAATCTTCTATCACTATATACGTCGCTTTGACCGGACCGTGTACACCAATGACTAGGTTCATTTCGATGTCAGCGGAGTTACTGGGACCAGTGATAAAATTGATGCAGGACGGGACTTGCTCGCCATTGTTTAGTTTTTCTCGAATCATATCTGACGCTTGGGTAATTCTCGGGACTAGCGTGCTTTTAGGGATTAGGGCAATATAATGCGTCGGGAGCAAGCTGACGGAACGACCTTTGTCCGCACTACTGAAAAGTACGACGGTGCCGGACTCAGCGAGAGTCATGTCGCTAAAGGTGATACCGATGTTTGCTTGTTCAGCCCGTGCGATATTCTTCTCTCCAATGAAAGGATCCCAACTATGGACTTCAATTTGTTCTGACGGCCACTTCATCTCTACTAGATCCGATAATCCACATTCCTCAAAACGTTCGTCTCTCCACAGAGATAGCGGTCCGCCACCGTAAGCTTTTACGACTTCATCCAGCGCGACCGGCAACGATTCTTTTGTCGTTTCCATAATATCCGTATGAATTTGCTCACATTGCACACGCAACACTTCGAGTAATTCATCTTTTGAAGCATCGGCTAACACTGTTCGTTGAGGTTGATGTTTCCAGATTGGCTTTTCTATTTCCTTTTTAAGTTCGCGACCTAGTTGTGTCGCGATGGTCTCTAGAAATGGACCACGGTTTTGAATGGATCCTGCCATACTTATTTGCCTCCTTTCTGATCATAGAACCAATCGCGAAAACGCGTATTTCCGACAGCCGGGAACTCACGTAAATCTGTCCAACCTTTCAGTGGACCTGGACCTTTTGAAATTCGGTCATTTTTCGTCAACGGTTTCATGGCGGTAGAGGCTACTTTTGAGCCCATAGAGTACAACGGATTAGAAGAAGCACCGATTCCGAATGCTTTCATTGCTAGTCTTTCGGAAATAGGTGATCGACCTTCCTCTTCCACTATGATGCGTCGATGTGTATGAAGTAGTTCATGAAGAGGGATTTTCACCGGACAAGCATCCGTGCACGCTCCGCATAGTGTGGAAGCAAAAGGCAACTCCTTGAAATCGTCGTAACCTCCAAGCAACGGTGATAGCACAGCACCAATCGGGCCAGAATAAATGGAGCCGTATGAGTGCCCGCCAATATGACGATAAACAGGGCATACGTTAACACAGGCAGCACATCGGATACATTGCAGCACAGACTGAAATTCTGTACCTAATATTTCTGAACGACCATTGTCGACGATGACTAAATGAAATTCTTCAGGGCCATCTACATCCCCTTCCTCTTTAGGGCCAGTTAACGCTGTGACATAACTCGTCAATTTTTGACCTACTGCACTTCGTGTCAATAAACTGACCAGCACTTCGAATTCTTCAAAGGAAGGTACGACTCGCTCCATCCCCATTACTGTAATTTGAGTTTTCGGCAACGCGGAGACTAGTCGTGCATTCCCTTCATTCGTCACGAGACTAATAGAGCCGGTTTCAGCTATCGCAAAGTTGCAACCTGTAATGCCTATGTCTGCATCCAAAAATTCTTGACGCAGTTTTTCGCGTGCATGCAAAGCTAATTCTTCGGGTTTAGAGGTATGATGGTAATCCAGTTTCTCCGCAAACACTTCACGAATTTGTTCTCTGTTTTTATGAAGCGCTGGCGCTACTATATGAGAAGGTGGATCATGATCATCTACTTGAAGGATATACTCCCCTAAATCTGTCTCTATCACTTCGCATCCGGCTTCTTCTAGAACGCTATTCAAATTAATCTCTTCTGTTACCATAGATTTCGACTTCACGACTTTTTTACCGTCTTTTTTGTTGACGACATCTCGAACATACTCACTGGCTTCTTCAGCAGTCTTTGCGAAAAATACATGACCACCGCGTTGTGCAACATTTTCACTTAGCTGATGTAAATAGTAATCTAAGTTTTCAAGAACATGTTGACGAATTTCCTCCCCATGTGAACGCCATTCCTCCCAACTGCCTAACTCTTCTGCAGCGTCTAATCTTCTCCCGTGCAAACGTTCTTGAGCGCCCGCCACTGCCTGTCTCATGAAATCATCTGAAATATTATCCTGTGTTCGATCTGTAAAGTTTTTCTTACTGAACTTCATCGCCATTGCTATCACCTCACTTTTTTATTTACTCACGACTATTTAATACTTGTGCGATATGCATAACACGAATTGGCTCGCCCATACGTTCTGCGCGTCCACCTATATTCATGAGGCAACCACAGTCCGCTCCAATTAAATAATCTGCCTCTGTCGCCATAGCACTATTGACCTTCTCATCTACCATCTGTTCAGAGATATCTCCCATCTTAACGGAGAATGTTCCGCCAAATCCGCAGCAATTATGTGCATTGGGTAAAGGGATCATTTCGAGTCCTTCCACTTGATTCAATAATTTTCTCGGTTCTTCGCTAACGCCTAGTAATCTCGTCATGTGGCAAGAGGGATGATACGTCGCTTTTCCTATCAATTTCGCCCCTACGTTTTCCACTTGCAATACATTCACAAGAAACTGAGTGAACTCATATGTTTTATCTGCCAGCTCTTGTGCTCTAGGTAACCAATTGGGATCATCTTTGAATACTTCCGGATACAATTTAAACATAGTGGCACAAGATCCTGACGGTGTGACAACATACTCCGCCCCTTCAAATGTCTTTATCATATTCCTCATTGCCGATTTTGAATTTTCTACGTAACCACTGTTATAAGCCGGCTGTCCACAGCACACTTGTCCTTTTGGAAACGATAATTCACAGCCTTGTCTTTCTAATATTTCCACCATGTCTTTGCCGGCATCCGCATAGAACATGTCTACCAAACAAGTTATAAATAGGCTTACTTTCATTCCTCTTCACCCCTTCACAGCGATATACCATATAGTCAGCAGCGCATCGGATTTTTACCTAGCGTACTACATTAATCAATCAATTGACAGAATATTCATCCTGTCTTAAATAAAAAAATCACTCAGCTAAAAGTGAGTGATTTTTGTATTTAATAGTGTTTAATAAATTAGCCGTCACTACTTCATGCGTTTTCTTCGTTTTCATTTGCTTATATTTCATATCGCTCACTCCGCGCTACCACATATTAAACGCGTTTTCTCCAGTTGTAGCAGGTTTCTTTTACGCTCTTTACCATCTCGATAGCCTGACAATTCTCCACTCTTCGCTACTACACGGTGACAAGGCACCAAGATCAATAGGGGATTCTTGCCTATCGCAGATGCTACAGCACGAACAGCAGATGCTTTCCCCATTCGTTCTGCAATTTCTGAATAGGTTACGACCTTACCGTAGGGTATCTGTTGTAGCACTTCCCAAACTTGCAATTGGAATGGTGTCCCTTTTAGATCCACTGGCACCGCAGAAAAACTAATAGCCTTACCTGAAAGATACTCTTTGACCTGACCTCTATAGACCTCAAGCTTCATTTCATCTTCCTTTAACCCTTCAGTTTCGAATCGCTTTGACCAAACCTTTAATTGTTCCACACTATTTTCTGCTAATCCCACGTAGCAAAGTCCTTTTTCTGTAGCGGCAAGCGTTACTGTCCATTCTTCATATTCAAATCGTGTCCAATAAACCAGTGTATCCACTCTCCTTTATCCGAATAACTTTAAACCAACAGCACCGAGAATAATGAGCGATAAAAAGAAAAGACGTTTAACGCTAGCAGATTCTTTGAAAATCAAAATCCCCATCAATACAGCTCCCGCTGCTCCAAACCCTGTCCATACCGCATACGCTGTACTCATTTGAATTTCACGCATAGCAAGAGACAAGAAGACGAAGCCGAATCCAAATATTCCGACAATGAGCAACAATCTCTTAATAGACCGTTTCTGTAAATAGTAATTGATACTTACCACACCAAAAATCTCACCGAGACTGGCAATAGCCAAATACACCCAAGCCATCGTCAGCCACCTCCTTTTGTATCTACTTGTTCATCTGTAGTCAACTTGATACCGACGACCCCGCTGACAATTAATCCAATAAAAGTCAGCGTAACCCATGTGAAATCTGCTTGAAAGATGAATATATCCACCAAAAGGATTGCCGCGGCACCCGATCCGGTAAAGACTGCATATACCGTACCTGAAGGTAATTTTTCGCATGCTTTAATAATAAAATAAAAACTCAATACAATCGCCACACCTGTTCCAGTCCATTGAATTGCGGTTTCAGAGTAACGCAGACCAACTACCCAGAAAATTTCTATAACTGCCGCTAGGGCAACATAACTCCAAGCCAAAATAAAAATCTCCTTTCTTTCATGAATAGCACCTATAAGTATAGCAAAAAGTCATCCGATCACGATAAAAGGAAGCTTGCTTCTAGTATATCCGCATGGTAGAATAAATCCATCAACAGTTTTTTCTATATTAAGAATATTCTTATCGAGAGAGACGGAGGGATAGGCCCAGCGATGTCTCAGCAACCAGCCTCAGGCACGGTGCTAATTCCAATGGTGACACCACCTTGAAGATGAGAATGCTGTATACACTTGTAAGTTCGAGGGCCTATTCGAAAAGAAGAGGTTCTTTTTTATTTTGCTGGGGGGATGGATATTCATGACAAACAATGGATTAGAAACCAGATTAGTACAACTAGGGAACCGCAGTGACAGGAAAACCGGAGCAGTTAATACGCCTATTTACTTGTCTACAGCGTATCACCATGAAGGTCTAGGAAAATCTACGGGGTATGATTACACACGAACAAAAAATCCTACGCGTTCGATCTTAGAGGATGGAATCGCAAACTTGGAATCTGGTGATCAAGGATTTGCGTGCAGTTCTGGAATGGCAGCCATCCAACTAATTTTATCCTTATTTAAGACAGGTTCAGAGCTACTGGCACCTGAAGACTTATATGGCGGCACGTATCGTTTATTTAATCAATACGAAGAGACCTACAATGTGAAGACACGTTATCTATCGTTTGATGATGTTTCAGAAGTCGAGCAAGCAATTACTGATCGCACAAAAGCGATCTTCTTGGAAACGCCCACAAACCCATTAATGCAAAACATAGCAATTGGGACGTATGCAGAATTGGCCAAAAAGCATGACTTATTATTAATTGTCGATAATACATTCTTAACGCCTTATTTCCAACGACCTATTGAAGAAGGCGCAGATATCGTCATTCATAGCGCAACAAAATATATCGGTGGACATAATGATGTACTAGCAGGTCTAGTCGTCGCAAAGGGTGAAGAGTTATGCGAACGCCTATTTACTAACCATAATGCGATTGGCGCTACATTATCCCCTCTTGATTCCTGGCTGGTTGTCCGCGGTTTGAAAACATTGCATTTACGCATGAAACAGCATGACGTCAATGCGAAAGCAATGGTATCTTACTTAGAACAAGAGTCTCTCATTGCCGACGTACTCTACGCCGGGATCGGTGGCATGTTATCTTTCCGAGTGCAGAATAGCGAATGGATAGGACCATTCCTTGAAAACCTGAACCTCATTTCATTTGCTGAAAGTTTAGGCGGCGTGGAAAGCTTTATCACGTATCCGACTACGCAAACGCATATGGATATTCCTTTAGAAGAACGCAATCGCCGTGGAGTGGATGATCGTTTGCTACGTTTCTCTGTTGGTGTAGAAGATGTAGATGATTTGATTGCTGATGTAAAACAAGCTCTTTATGCTGCAAAAGAAATAGTAGAAGGCGTAAAAACTCAATAATAATAAACCGCACAACTCGAACCGTCAGTTACACTATGGCAGTTCGAGTTTTTGCAGGTAAAGAAAAGATGCTAAATCCTTCAATAGTTAGATGTTAAAGTATATACTGAAAAAGAACATACATTTATTATTGGAGGCGAGATTGTTGAATCGTTTAGAAAATAAAGTAGCAGTAGTAACTGGCGCCGGGTCTGGAATTGGACGAGAAATTGCTGAGCTCTATGCCCGTGAAGGTGCGAAGCTTATCATCGCAGATATGAATATGGAAGGTGCAGAAGAGACTGTCCAGACGATTAAAAATGCTGGCGGTCAAGCGCTGGCAGTTAAGACCAATGTCACGGTGGAAGAAGATGTACAAAGAATGATTGATACAGCAGTGGAGCAATTCGGCACACTGGATATTCTAGTGAACAATGCCGGTATTATGGACAATATGTACGCTGCAGCTACAGTTACAGATGAGATATGGGACAAAGTATTAGCGATCAACACAACAGGTGTCATGCGTGCAACTCGTAAAGCATTAACTATCTTCGAAGAGAAAAAAACAGGCGTGATCGTCAACATGGCTTCTATCTCAGCGGTGACAGGTGGTCGAGGTGGTCTGGCTTACACCGCATCAAAACACGCGGTGGCAGGGATGACAAAAAGTGTCGCTTCTCAATACGGTCCCTTAAACATCCGCTGTAATGCAATTGCACCAGCACAAATCCCAACTAATATTACAAACAGCCTAACTCAACCAGATGAATTCGGCATGAAACAAGCTCTAAGAGGCGTAAATATGATGAGCCGTCCTGGAACAAAGGAAGAGATCGCAAACATTGCACTATTCCTTGCCTCAGACGAATCCTCCTATGTTAATGGTGTCATTATGGAAGCTGATAATGGTTGGTCTGCCTATTAAGGCTTACTCTCTTATAGAAGTAGGGCTTGGAAACATTCAAATAATTTTCATATAAAAAGCATCCAAATTAATTTGGATGCTTTTCTTTCTTACTGAGTTGTATGCCATTTTTTCTTTTCGCTTGCATAGACGACCGCTGCCGGTGCTGCGATAAACGCAAGTGCCACCATTCCGGAGAACATGCCTGTCAGTTCTTTACTTCCAAAGGAAAATCCAGCTGCTACACCTAATGCAATCCCTGCTAATACCGCCAACATAACAATTTTATACATGTTAGACCCCCGACCTTTCATTTGTAAGAAGCGATCGTCTCGCCGATTTACTTGTTACTTTTAGCATACTCTCATTGAGAACCTTTTTCAAGTACAATTGAGAATCTTTTTCAGCGTCTATGAAAATGTATTGATATTGTATGTCATGAGCAGTATTTTAATGTTTAGAAAACATGAAAAAACCGTCAAGGCTTACTTACACCCCGACGGTCGAAATAATTATTATTTTTCTAGAAGTTTTAGTGATTCACGATTAAATGCTGGTATATCGTCAGGTGTACGGCTTGTTACAAGTTGGTTCTGACAAACTACGACTTCTTTGTCTGCGTATTTTGCACCTGCATATTCCATATCTACACGGATGGACGTGTACCCTATTGCATCGCGCCCTTCAAGCGCTTTTGCTGTAATGAGCAATTGTGGACCATGACAAATTGCGAATACAGGTTTTTTTGCGTCCATAAATTCTTTGACGAATTTCACGAAACGATCATCTGCACGTAAAATGTCTGGTGAAAATCCGCCCGGAATAAACAATGCGTCGTAATCCGATGATTTAGCGTCATCAATTGCTTTATCAATTCCCACTTTTGTATTTTCTTTCATACCTGTTACTTCTGTTCCTGCTTCCGCGCCAATCACTTCTACTTCGTGTCCAGCTTCCTTATACGCGGCAGCCGGTTTCATATATTCTGAGTCCTCAAACATATCACCAAGTACTGTTGCAATTTTAGCCATAATGCTTACCACTCCTTATGTGATGTTCTGTAAATACTATTCCACATTATAAAGAGTCTAAACATCATCACTCGTGATCTAGTTATCCTATAATTGGTTATTGGATATATTTGTTGCTAAGTGGAGTTCTTTCCTACCTGTATAATTTTGTATACAATAGGGTTACTATATAATACGGTGCTACATGTAGACAAGAGCCTCTTAAAAAGATGAATAGGAATGTATTAAAGCCGTAAATACTAAATAAAGGTGTTGAATGCTATTGGGAGTACACCAATACTTTAAAAGCTTATCTGATTTAGAACTAATTATTCGTTGTCCTGGAAAGTTCAAATTTCAGGAGCATTCTGTAGCTAGCCATTCATTTAAAGTGACAAAAATCGCTCAGTTCCTCGGAACAGTTGAAGAGGAATCTGGGCAGAAAGTAGATTGGAAAAGCCTATATGAAAAGGCGTTGAACCATGATTACGCAGAACTATTTACAGGGGATATTAAGACACCTGTAAAGTACGCTTCGAAAGAATTGAAGAAGCTATTCGGTGAAGTAGAAGAGGAAATGACAAGAAAGTTTATAGAAAAAGAATTTCCTACTGAGTTTCAAGCTATATACTTGGAGCGATTGAAAGAAGGTAAGGATGAAACATTAGAGGGGCGCATTTTATCCGTTGCTGATAAAGTTGATTTGCTGTACGAATCATTTGGCGAGATCCAAAAAGATAATCCAGAGCCTTTGTTTATAGAAATCTACGAAGAAGCATTAAGAACCATACTGATATATCAAGATATGAACTGTGTAGAATACTTTCTAAAACAAATTCTTACAGATATGCTCAGTGAACGATTCACTGAGCATGATGAGTTAACCGGCATTACAGCACGGATAATCGAAGAACTAGGCGATTAAAAGACATTTACAAGCGAATGTATACACGCTTTGACCAGCGCAAACCGACATTCATCTCCCGCTTACCCGTGAGACTATGTTCGATTCATTCTTTGAAGCATGAGTCTGCTGTCGGAAGTGAGATGGACTCCAGCTTACATTCACTTGTTGGGCAACACCATATTGCGTATCGGAAACAGATGTAATAGGGCTCGAAATCACTCCCTTTTAAACACAGCCGGCGAGAACTATAAACCCTTCATTTTATATCATCACGGCAGGGGTTTTTTCACTAGAAAAATATTCCGACAATAACCAGTATAGCAATAATAATACCACCAATTTGTCCAATGACTGCAGATGAAACGATTGGTTTCTTTTGAAATATGTCAATTAGCTCCATATCTTCACGAAGCTGTTTTACCTCTTTACGAAGCTCATTCACTTGCAGATTCAACGTGCTAATTTCCTGTGCCTGTTTTGTAACCAATTGTTGTTTTTCTGAGTTGTTTTCATGTTGCTCCATACATGATCACTCCTATCTTTTCATTTCTATACGCTTTAACATACGTTTTAGTTTCAAAAAACAGAAGAACTTTCCATTGCATTTCCGCTTACACAGGTGTAAGATAAATCTACAAGCTGTATTGTTCGTATGACATTAAGTTTTAACCTTTAAGCTGTAAAAGGGAGTTTATTACGAAACGGAAATGGCATGCTGGATTCCTTTTTAGCAATCCAGACATACAGGAACGTTTTCCGCAAACACCCACTTTGAGGAGTGGTGGTTTAAAACTTTCTATGACTAAGTACGGCAAACACGGCTTACATAAACAGAGAAAAAACCTTCCATCTTGTATGGGAGGTTTTTTGTTTTGTATGTGTGATCTTTCACAACTCAACCATGATTAAACTTTTAGAACATAAAAGCAGTGAGTCGACGCTTCAAGCCGACTCACTGCGAACAAAAAATCTTAAGCTACATTTCGACATGCTTCTGCACATTTGCGACATGCTTCTGCACACTGCTTGCAATGATCATGATCGTGTTTGTCACATTCTTCTGCACACTGCTCACAAATTTCCGCACATAGTTGCAAAATTTTATCTGTAAATGGACTTTGTCGAGTAATCGCCTGGATTGCATAAGAACAAATGTCTGCACATTCTCGGTCAAGTCGAATACAGTCTGCCATCATACGAACGTCTTCCTCTTTTAGACAAGCGTCAAAACAATGATTACATGCCTTTACACAGTCTTCTAATACCGCTAATACATCTGCATATTTCTGATTCATTTAATCGCCTCCAAAAGTATTTTTCTTACTCTTCCCTCCATTACTGATCTTAAACCAACAGAATTATTTCCTTATTCATTGAAAGCACTTTCATTTCTCCGTTATACTGAATTGTAATTTACAAAATAGAAAAAATGAGGTGTTTGAAATGAAACTATTTAAATGGACAGGTCCATTAGAAGAAGCTGGTAACTTACCAGAAGAAGCGCGTGCGTCATTAATGAATAACGATGAAGAAGTGCTTGTGCTACAAGAAGCGGAAACGACTACTCTCGACAACGCAGTCGAATATGATATTTTGGATCAAAGCGGAGATTTACCTTCTGGTCGTTTTGCTGTATTAAACAATATCCCTGTAAACGAAGAAGGAAGAGAAACTTTTGAACAGCGCTTTAATAACCGTGCGCGTCTAATAGAAGCAGAACCAGGATTCGTGGCGATTCGTGTATTGCGACCAGTACATTCTGGCACTTATGTAATTTTGACAATGTGGGAAGACGAAGAGTCCTTCACAAACTGGCAAGAGTCACAGGCTTACGGAAAAGCGCATGCAAAACGAGGGACAAAAGATGGTGTCGATCAACGTCCTAATATTTTCTCAGGACCTTCTTTTGTCACGACATATAAAAAGTAAGTATAAATAAACGATATCTGCAAAGACTACTCTTGAAGTGAAAACTATAATGAGGAGAGTGTTTTTGTGGGTATTTTAGATGGTAATCCAAAAGATCAGCCTTTACATTACGGAGAAGTCACAGCCATTTGGTCATTTATGGGTGCGAATAACGGCCTAATCAGTGGGTATGAAGCTTTTGTTAATCATGCGGGAGATGAAGACCTAATTCATCTGCTAGAAGAAGCAATTAAAACAATGAAAGCCGAGAATAAAGAATTCGGCAAAGTATTGAAAGCTAACGGTATTACACCCCCTCCTGCGCTTCCGGAAAGACCAAAAGCAAACCCAGAGGATATCCCTGCTGGCGCCCGATTTATGGATCCCGAAATCGGTGCAGCTATATCAATCAACGTCGGCCAAGGGTTAGTTTCATGTAGCATGGCGATGGGTCAATGTATACGTGAAGATGTTGCAGCGCTGTTTGCTAAATGTCATATGGACAAAGTAGCATTTGGTGCCAAATTGCTAAGCATGAATAAATCAAAAGGTTGGATCATTCCCCCACCACTGCATATGCAGTAATCGCCATATCACTTCGCCAAGCGCAGCTCGCTGGCGAAGCTTTTTTATTTAGATTAAAATTTATATTTGATTTTTCAACAATAAAAAAGACCTATCTGTCTATTTATATAATGAAATAAACGACCACTTTTTCAGCTATTCACATCACCTCTACGCTTCATTCCACCCTATCTAGTCCGCGAAGAAAACACCCCAAACAACGTATGTCGAGGCGGTTTTCAACGTTATTCTATACTGCCGGTCCCTTGGAGTATTACATCCACTGTGACACTGAATTCTATATCTGGGTATGCCCTTTTCCACGTCGCCAAAACATCTGGATCATGTAATTGGGTAGCTCGGTAATGCAGTCCGAAGCCAAGGGGATCTAAGTTTTCTTCTTGCATGGTAGTAAGAAAGTGTAACACTTTCTTTTCCACCTCTTCTGATGCTAACTGATTATACTCATCTAGCTTGGATAGAGATAAACTATTCTGCGATTCTCCGATGATCCCTTTAATTTTCATATGCATAATAATTTTTCGAGGAGTTAAAAGCTTTTCATCCGGAACAAATTGATACGTCACATTATGTTGGCTTATATTCAATAAAAATCTATGTTCACCATTTTTAATGTGATATGTAAATCCTCTCGCTCCGTCAGATAATGTATTAAAGTATTTTGTTTCAGTACTAGTAAGTTCATACGCTTCTTTTTTCTTATCAACCACAATGGCATTATTGACGATTAATTGATCACGTTCTTCGCTTGCTTCAACTAATGGCAATACCGGATTGATGCCTTCGGTAAGGACATCTCTACGCAGTTTGAACAGGTATCCCGTGACGATATACGGGCTTTCATTTGCCGTTTCTCCAAAAGTATTGAATAAGGCAACTGACGCCGGGGCTTCGGTTGAAGGCTCGACTTTTAAAATAGTTTCAGCAGAAGGTTTTGCCCCTGCGATGAAAGCAATTAATGGAATATCACCACGTCGAAAAAAATAATCCATAAATGACTGCATGTGATTCGTCAATAGTTTCTCATGTATCACGATCGTCTTCATTTGACCAAATTCCAATACTTTATCTACATGCGTCTCGAGCATACGGATAGCTTCGCCAATCGATTCTCCTTCTTTGGAAAGATAGGCATATTCCGGTTCAGTCGATTCTTTAATGGCACCAAAAGGGAGGGCTACTTTCAATGTAATTTTAAAACCGTCTTCTAAATTCTCGGATGGATCGATTCCAATTGCCGTTACAAAAAGACGTTTGTCAATATCTTTAAATGCACACCCAGATTGCAGTAAGATACACACCATGCACAAAGAAAGTATTAGTCGGTTGGTGAGAAATCCGATCTTCATAATTTCGCCCTCCTATTGACTAGCCACATGAGTAACATTAACCCTAAAAAAGAAATGGGTATAGTATTGAAGTAATACTTGCTATATAAAAACAAATCATATTCAGTCACTTTCAATGTAGAGAAAATTGCAATTGTCCAAAATACTACAACCATTATCCCGATACCAATATTCTTCTTCATTCCAGCTGACATATTCTTCACACCAAATACATTTTCAAATAATTTAAACGAAACATGCCAATGAAGTATAATATTCAAAAATGCAATAGCAAGAAAAATAAGTAAAAAGATAAAAATAACTCGTTCAATTATGCCAAATTTCATGCGAATAGAATCACTGGTAATCAACCAAGGATATAAAACAGCTTCAATTTTCTCGAAACCTAACATGCCAATCGGAATAAAGTAGGAAGTAAAGATTACAAAAGCACCTAGAAAAAACACGATCAATGCTTGTTTGATTCCAAAGACCATTTTCTTCTTCAATAAAGAGTTGAAAATAATAATATCAAATGAACCGACAAATAAGAAAGCTACCGTAGAAAATATTGTGTAATCTGGCGGGTTATCAATATAGCTCATCGCAAGGGTAACTTGATCCCAACTTAATTGCTTTTCAAAATAAAGTTTTAATAAATAATACACGACGCCCGGGAGAAGCATGACCAATACAAGTTCTAATATATAGAGTATACTGCGGCTTTGCATGATCACTCCAAAACTAATCGTTAACACAAACATTCCTATGATAATGTATATCGACATTTCCGGTGTTAAGTATCTCAACATAATATCGATATACGTTATAAGCGTCTGTAGTCCAGCTATATACCAAATGGTTCCCAAAACTAATAAAGCAGGTATTGAAACCCATTTCGATACGTATGTTGATAAGATTTGGGGCAAATCCTTACCTGGAAATGCTTTAAACGAGTTGATCAACGCCCAATTCATAAATACCCCGAAAAACAAAGCCATGATCATCGTAATGATTGCTCCATCTTCACTCTTAGCAAATAGAATTCTTGGACCTGAAGCTATGAGGTTAGCTGCCATATTAATTATTAGCAAAAAATAGACAAAACGACTCATGAATCATCCGCCCTCAATTCTTCTTGACGATTTTTCCAGAACATTCGTAAATACGGTTGGCCAAAACTATCCTTATTCACTAAATACATTATTATGCCCAGCGTCCCAAGTACCGTACCAGCCAGACCAAACGCTGTCGTAAATAGCAATAGTACAAAACGCAGGATCCTAACCGCATAACTCATTTCACTAATCGGAATAACGAATGTGGAAATCGCCACAAGTGACACAACAATAACCATAATATTAGAAGTCAGCGCAGCGTCTACTGCCGCAGTGCCCAGTATTAATCCGCCAACCGTTGTAGCGGTCGCGCTGATCGTAATGGGCAGCCGCATACTCGCTTCCGTCAGTAATTCAATAAAAACCAGCATGAAAAATACTTCAATAAAAGAAGGATAGGGTACACCTATTCGACTGGCGGCTACTGTCAACGCTAGCTCCGTCTTGAAGATGTCCGGTGTATAGGAAGTAACAGCTACATATAACGCAGGCAACACAATACATGTAAACAGTCCAGTATAACGAAGTAAACGGATCAATGTAGTAACCCAAAATGAATAATACAAATCCTCCATAGACAATATAAAATCTACAAACGTAATGGGTGCGATAATAGCATGAGGGCTCCCATCCACCATAATAATTACTTTTCCACCAGCCACATTGTGAAGCATGCGATCAGGACGCTCAGTCAGTAGACTTGTTGGGAACAAACTGTACTTCTTATTATTTAAGTAATACTGTAAGTCACCACTTCCTTGTACCAACTCTACTTCCATAGTACTTATCCGTTCTTTTATTTTTTCCAATAATCCTGGATATACTCTTTTCTCGTCATAAACCAACGCTATATCTCGATTGGAAGCATCATCCAACTGCATCGTTTCAATCATTAGTGAAGGTTTATGATACCGTTGCCGGATCAGATTGATATTCGTCTCGATGCTTTCACTAAGGCCGAGCTGGGGACCGTGAATAGTGGGTTCCATAGTAGCATCTTGTACTGCATTAGCTGCTACTACTTTTAACTCGAGTAACGTTATTTGCTTGTCGATCATAACGAATACATTACCCTTTGTTATTTCTATCAGGACCTCTTCATCCCCAGTGGGCATCTTGGTTTCATAAGGCAACGAATGTACATACTCCGCAAAGTCTTGTTCGGCTGACATCTCATAGAAAGGTTTTACTACAATTTCCTGTAGTTGCATCATATCCACTACACTTTTCAAATACAGCAAGTGCACTACTCGATCCTTACTCTTCAAAGTCTTTTTCACTATATCCGCGGTTGGTTCCAGTTGTTGAGCTAAACGTGTAAAGTATGCAGGCTGTTCCATATGACGTGTGGTTTCATCCAAACTCATCACTTCTTTCTCATCAAACAAGTTAATTAAAAGTTTGTCCAATCTTTGGAAGTTTAATCATTAGAATGGAAAAAAACTCTTCTTCATTTTATCTTTAAAAGTGTTTCATACGATCAAATATAGGTTATGCTATATAAAGAACTATATTTTTTGAAGTAACGAGAGGAGGAATCGCTATGAACTTAGCCGCAATTGGAGTACCAGGCTTAATTATTATTTTAGTGATTATTTTAATTTTATTTGGCCCCCGTAAATTACCCGAAATTGGTTCGGCAGTAGGTAAGACATTGTCGGAATTCAAAAAATCGGCAAAAGACATTATGGATGACGATGAGGACGAGTCTAAGAAAATAGAAGTGCAAAAAGCTGAAACAAAAGAACAAGTAAAATAAAAATCTCTACAAAAAAATCCAATCACCTATGTGATTGGATTTTTACGTATAGCACCACACAGATTACGTCATAAAGAAAAGCAACGCAGGAAAAAATGCATGCCGATTCAGCTTTAGTCGCCTCGCTTTTGTATCATTATGCTTAATAGGCATCTCACTGGATTTTCAACATCTTCAATTACTATGATCTCGATCTACAGTCGCGATCGCGCCAAGTGAATTATCCTCAGTTAGGAGTACTGTCTGTATTTACAGAATCTACCAAACCCCAAAATTGGGAAGTTGCTTTAGAAATCCGTTCATCTTTGATCTTGATCATAACTGGTTCTACACGAAAATCAAATTGCTGTAATTCATGGATTTTTAACTGATCCATTGGCACCGCATAAGCGACACGCGGAATAATAGAATATCCTAAACCTTTACTAACCATTGCGATGACAGTCGTCAGATCTTTGCTCTCCATTACAATATTAGGTGCAGTATGTGCTTCTTCAAAAGCTTTTAGAATATTTTCATAGTATGAATGTCCTTCCATTGCAGCCAGCATAATAAAAGGATGCGTAGCAAGGTCTTGAAATGTAACATGCTTGGATGGAAAAACATCTCCCCAGCTCCGTGGACTCACCACGACATATTGCTGTTGTTTTAATGCCAATACGTCGCAGTGAGTACTATGTTCTAGTCGCAATAACAACGCCACTTCAATTTCTTTATGATCCAGCTTCTTCAGCAATTCTTCAGAATTTCCTTTATCGATGCTTATTTTGACGCCAGGAAACTGCTTACGATATATGCTGATGTACTCGACGAGTAGATTTAAACAAGCAGACGATACACCAATACGTAATATTCCTGCACTACCTTTTTCGATTTCTTCAATTTGTTTCTTCACATCCCCCATGCTAAGTAGTAACTTTTCTACATATTGATACAGAATATACCCTGTTTCAGTCAGTTCCCATTTTTGTCGATAGCGATGGATCAACGTTGTGCCAAGCTCAATCTCTAGCTTTTTCAATTGTTGACTGAGTGGTGGCTGAGCCATGTGTAGAATAAGCGCAGCTTTCGAAATGCTTTCTTGATCTACTATTTCCTTAAAATAATACAGTTGTTTAATATCCATGATTTCACTCCGTTATATACTATTTCATATATCGTCTTTCTTTATTATATATTATTTATATCTTTCTCTACATGATAATATTAAGTAGATCTACTATTGAAAGCAGAGGTTTTTTTACCCTATGAATATTATTTCCAAACAACTTACCCTTTATGTAATAGGGTTATTTTTATTATCACTAGGCGTTAGTTTCTCTATACAGGCTGACCTTGGGGTTTCCCCTGTTTCATCATTAGCTTACGCTATCTCCCTTACGTCGGGATTGACGATTGGGATCACGACAGTACTTGCAAATATCTTATTTGTTTTCATGCAGATTCTCTTAAATAAAAAACATGTTGGATTACGTGAATTCGTCGTTCAATTAATTATTGTATTTCTATTTGGTGTTTTCATGGATTTGACACTGGCCATTGTACAGCTACTTCCTGCTCCTACTACACTAATAGGAAGATATCTATTTTTATTGATCAGTTTATATATCATATCGGCTGGATTGTTGGCCTATTTTTCAGCTACATTACCTTTAATGCCTTATGATGCATTAACCTATGTGGTGAGTGACCGTTTTAATATGAAATTCGGCAAGGCAAAAGTCTCCAGTGATTTAGTAAACGTCGCAATCGCAGGTATTGTGTGTTTAGTATTTATTCAATCACTTGGAGCCATCGGGATTGGTACCATTCTAGCTGCATACTTTATCGGGAAAATTCTCGGCAAGATTATGCCACGTTTTCAGCCGCTACTTCAGCAATGGGTGTATACGTGTGAAAATAATGTAACGGTAGAAGAAAAAAATGTTGTTGATCCCATTCAGCAAAAATCTATATGAACAAAAAGAGATGCTGAATGCCGTAACAATCCGGCCTCGACATCTCCCTCCCTACCTATCTATGGATTTTCTGCACTCAAGTTTTGTTATGGATATTTACTGTTAGCTCAATAACTCTCTATGACTGGTTTCATTCTTATATAATAATTCGAACGTTTCACAAACTACTGGTATTTCGCGATGAAAATCTTGATTTACTTCCTTTAATTCATTCTCGAAAAACTCTTTATGAACTTCTTGCCAATAGTGTAATGAACGATCACCTTCACCTTCTAAATATGCATGTTCTTCTGTCACTTTATTGAAAGGCACGACTTTTACTGAAGTGGTTTTCACAACTGCAACTGCCATTCCTTCGCCATCCAAAATGATATTGTGAAGACCTACCATTGGTAATGGTTCGTCTTCTATTTCATAGAGCGTATAGTTAGATGAAGTCGCTGTTTTAGTTCCTTCCACTACCAATTCTGCGAGTTCATCTGCCATTTGTTTCGAATTACCGAAAGACCAGGCTTCGTACTGTTCAGGCGCATTGGGATGAATTCTCTTAAATTCTTCCCACATCCGTTCAATCGACTCGTTACTAACATATTCTTTCCACGCGGTTATTCCGCCCTCCAATACCGTAACATCGTAATCTCTGTCGGCAAGAATGTTCGCACATTTAGTTGCAGAGTTTCCTGTTGTACAGGTAATAATCATTCCTTTATTTTTGGGCAACTGCGGAATCACTTTCTCCACTTCATCTTCAAACGTAAAAATTTCTGTTTTCGGCACATTTATATCTTCTACTGTATTCGCCTCGATATGGAAATGATTATATTTATCCTCGGCGCGGACATCTACTAGTACAAGTGCTTCCTCAGCTTTTACCTTCCTGAATAGTTCCTCCGCGGTAATCGTTTTAACCATAAATGAATTCCTCTCCTTACTTCCACTATGATACCTCTCATTATAGCTGTAACTAACGGTCTTTTGATATGTAAAGTCGATTTGTATAGTTAAATATATTTTTAAACAATAAAAAGATAGGTATCCTCCAAGAAAATTAATTAGAGAACGTCCTATCTGTTCATAGTATGTAACACAGTATGGAGTTTTATACATCTTCTTTTAAAAATACTTAGTCAATCTAAGTTGACTAAGTACATTATGCATTAACTTGTGCTGGATCATGCCATGGATAGTTATTCGTTAATACTGAAGCTAGATCTTTACTTTGCTGTTTACGCATTATACGAATTTCAGCTCGCTGTGGTGCTGTTTCATGTAGATATACTTCTTCTTCTGTTTCAGGAATAACACGTGGAACGGTTAGTGGTTTTTTATTTTCATCCAATGCAACAAATGTTAACAATGAAGTGGCAGCAATTTTACAACTACCAGTTGCCAAATCCTCTGCAATAACTTTTACGAAAATCTCCATAGAAGATTTTCCAGTCCAAGTCACATATGATTCAAAGCATACTGAATCAGAAGGACGAATTGGATACAAAAAGTCCACGGAATCCATAGAGGCCGTAACACAATCTGCTCTGCTATGTCGAGCAGCTGAAATCGATGCGATTTGATCAATATCGCTCATTAAACGTCCACCAAACAAAGTATTATGGTTGTTGACATCATTCGGAAATACCCTGCTTGTTCGCACGACTCTTGATTCCCGACACTGCTTTTCTAGTTTCATTAAAAATATGGCCTCCTTCAAGACGTAAATCTACCATTATATAAGTAATTTGAAAAATTAAAATATTCCCTTTATATATATATCCTTTAAATATACTCTTCGTTCACATAATTGTCAAGAATGAATTCTATTTTACAGTTTCCTGCTTATTACTGAATACTATTATGTGCTAATGGAATATCTCTTTCCTCTAGTAAACCTACCTGGATCAAGCCTTTCATAATACCATCATCCGCACAAGATGCAGTGATGAAATCTGCTACATCTTTCAATTCTGGTATGGCATTTTCCATCGCTACCCCGATACCTACTGTCTCGATCATTTGTATGTCATTCGCACCGTCTCCGAATGCATAGCTGTTTTTAATAGGGATACTCATATATTCAAGTACTTTTTGAATACCGATTGCTTTGGATGCCCCTTCTGGCAACATATCTACCGAGTTTTCATCCCATCTAACAAATGAATAACCCTTGAATAATTCTTTGTATTTTTCTATTTCTTTAGGTGTGGAGTAGATCTGTACTTGATTTACTTCAGAATGAGAATATACTTCCGAATCTACAGGAGGATAAGGAAGTCTTAAACGTCCAATCCCCTCTTGGACAAGTGGATGTTCTTTTACGTTCGTCACGAATGATTCAAACGTAGAGTATGTCAATCCATGTCCTTGTTTATGCGCAAATTCGGTAAGCTGTTGTATAACCTCTGGCTTCATAGGATTCGAGTAGATTACTTCTCCATCCAATACCACATGCTGCCCATTCATGGAAACATAAGAATCAAACGATAGTTCTTCTAGTAACCATTTGAACATAAGTGGTGCCCTACCAGTACAAATAACGATATATATGCCTTTGTCCCGCAATGCCGCGAGAGATTGTTTCGTAGATTCTAAAATTGTTTTGTCGTGATTCATTAATGTTCCATCTAAATCAAAGAACACAATCTTTTGATCTTGATTCATTTTCCATACCCCTTTCATTACTCGTTGTCTACCATGTAGTCTATCAATTACCTGTCCCATATGCTGTGAAGTTGCTTATATCTTGAATAGACAATCACTAAAACTACATACAGTATTTGATATTTTCACAATGAAACGTTATTCTCTTTGTAGAACATATTTTTTTATTAAGAAAAGACGGAGGGTTATTTAATGAATTTCATCGAAGAACGTGTAAGTGGAGAGAATGTAATAGACTATTTGCAGTATCCGACATTTTCCACTATCGAAGAGGAACGTCAACACAATAAACAACGATTGGCGGGTGCATTCCGTCTGTTTGCACGTTTCGGCTTTACAGAAGGTGTAGCTGGTCACGCGACGTATCGTGATCCAGAATTCAAAGATCATATGTGGGTAAATCCCTACGGCGTCCCTTTTAGCAAGATGAAAGCTTCTGATCTTGTGTTGGTAAATTCGGATGGAGTAGTAGTAGAGGGTAAGTATTCTCTCCATAAATCTGCTCTAGTGATTCACTCTGCTATTCACGAAGCTAGACCCGATGTTATTGCCTCAGTACATTTGCACCCAGTATACGGAAAAACATGGGCATCGACAGGGAGATTGATCGATCCATTAACACAAGATGCTTGTGCATTTTATAATGACCACTCTGTGTTCGACGAGTTTTCCGGTGTTGTGTATGAGGATGATGAAGGAGTAAAAGTCGCAAATGCACTAGCGGATAACAAAGCGGTATTTTTGAAAAACCATGGTCCATTAACGGTTGGACAAACAGTTGATGCCGCAGCATTTTGGTTTATTACACTGGAACGTTCTTGCCAAGTTCAATTACTAGCGGAAGCCGCCGGGATTGTGAATCCGATTCCTCCCGAGCATGCTACAAGCACTGCAAAACAAGTAGGTAGAGATATTGATGGTTGGGAAAATTTCCAACCACTATGGGAAAAAATCGTCAGTGAAGAACCCGATTTATTGGATTGATTTCTCTGTGTAAGAATTCTTACGTATCTAAAAACCAAGAGATATCGTATGTATTCATATCCATTCATTCTTAGTGTACGCTCGAATCGCGACCAAGTCCCTTCATTCCTTCTACCATCCTATCCTGGTGCAAAAATCCTCGAATTTACAGATGAAGGTATGCAAGAAACGACACTAGAAGAAACGAGTTATCACTAAATTATCAAGCGGTTTTTTGATGATTAATACCGATGCTACATTATTTTCCAAAATAAATGAATATGATGAAAAAGCGATTATTTCCTCGGAAATAATCGCTTTTAAACGTTATTCATTTTCCTTTTTTACTTGTTCCCTTGCATCTTTCTTTATTTCCTCCACTTGTTCTTCCGCTTTTTTTGCTGCATCGTTCGCTACTTTTGCTGAACTCTTATCCTGATCATCTCTAGGTGTATTTGCATAACTCTTTGTCATTTTCCACACTCCTGTCTGATATATGTAATTTTATTGTTCCCCAGAATTACGAAATAAAAACAAGCATTTTAAATTCCTTGTTTTTTCATGCTACAATAAGGGTAGAACCTAAGAAAGGCGGACTACTTGTGTCTAAGAAATTGTCTATCTATTTATCTATGCTTGTGATTGGCTTCACACTTTTATTGTTAGCCATTTTTCTGGATTTACCTGAAAAATTAAAGTGGTTATTTTTAGTGATTGCCGTCATATTAAATGTCACAAGCGCTGTAGCTGCAATGAGAATTGGCCTAAAAGAAATGAAACCGAATAAAAGATAGATCTGTTTGATGCGGAAAGAGGAGCTGCCTATGAAGCGTTCTGCTAGTTATCGTATTATACGCATCGTCTGGATGGCGGTTGTGTTTTTTATACAAATTATAGTTTTTCAGAAACGTCATAGAGGGAAATTCACACCAGCAGTCACGGAAAAGTGGAACACGCTTGTTACGAATCAAGCAAAGAGCTATAAAAAGACAGCAATTGAATTAGGTGGATTACTTGTCAAACTAGGGCAATTCCTCTCGACACGTGCAGATATTATGCCTGCATCTTTCATTGAAGAGTTAGAAGGGCTGACCGATCAAGTAACACCAGTCCCTTCTGAAAAGGCATTACAATTACTAGATGATGAATGGGGAAAACCGCATAGCGAGTACCTGACAGATATTACATCAAAACCTGTCGCATCCGCATCTATTGGCGAAGTATATAAAGCAGTACTACATAACGGAACAGAAGTTGCCATTAAAATCCAGCGTCCTGACATTGAACGGATTTTACGTGCAGATTTTAAAGCAGTAAGAATTGTAATTTGGCTTGCGAAAAAGTGGTCTTCATTAACTAAACAAATCGATTTGGACGTACTTTATCAAGAGATGACAGACGTCATCGGAGCGGAATTGAACTTTATCGAAGAGATGAGAAATGGACGGAATTTTGCCGAACGCTTCCAGAATATGACTGGTGTAAATTTCCCTGTCTATTATGATGAGTATACGACACGAAGAGTGCTTGTAATGGAGTGGATTGAAGGTGCGAAAATAACCGATCTAGCGTTTTTTGAAAAGCATCATATTGATCGCAAAGAGTTATCCAATCGGCTCTTCCGTTTATTTTTAGAACAAATCCTTGAAGGGGGTCAGTTCCACGCTGATCCTCATGGCGGTAATATTCTCATACGCTCAGACGGCACGCTCGTATTAATTGATTTTGGCATGGTAGTAAATATTACAAAAGAAGATGCGGACGCGATGCTTGTCGTTATAGAAGGGTTAATTTTAAAACAATATGATCGTGTGATTGATGGTCTCGAAGCATTGAATTTTTTACTCCCTAATGCAAACCGTAGAGTGTTGGCAAAAGCAATTGAGAAAGTTGTTAAAGCATATGAAACGAATGACTTATACGATGTGAATAGTGTGGTTGTAGAAAATCTTCTACAAGATCTGCAAGTCATTGTTCGAACACAACCTGTGCAAATGCCTGCTGAATTTGCATTTTTAGGTCGCGCAGTCTCTGTTTTTGTCGGTGTGCTGTATAGACTCGACCCCGAAATAGATCTGCTCGCTATTACACGCCCCCGATTAGTTGATTGGGCTAAGAAAAAGAGTAAAGAGAAGAATCCTTTCACGAATAGAAAAGAGTACCAACGCTCCATATTCAATAGCCTAGGACAGATTCGCAGTTTTGGACCAAAAATCTCCTCATTCCTGGAGCAACCTGCATTAATTCATATGTATCTCGAACAACGGGATATAGAGCAACGCACATTTCAAATGAAGATGCAAAACCGTCTATTTGCTGGAATCATCGCGGTTGGGTCTTTCGCAACACTAACCTATAGCTTAATGGATTCCTACACTGAACTAGCGATTGCATCAAGTATAATACTACTCATTTCCTTCTGGAGATATCGTCGTTTAGGAAAATAAAAAATCAGCGGCTCATATAGCCTCTGATTTTTTACGTTATAATCCGCTGCTGTATATAACTTTTTAGTCCATCGACCGAGTATATATCTCGCTTCGGAATGATATATGCACTGACCGTACTCGTATATATGTAGAAATAATCCGCATCTTCTATTAGCTGTTTCACGCCAGACCATTGTACCTTTGTTTCACCAACTGATGTCTGATCTACTATGCCTACCTTATTCATTTTCATGGAATGCTCTCCAACAAGCCCTTCGTTCTTACCACCTTTGAGCATCTTGCTCACTTGCCGTGTAATATGATAGTAAAAGTATTTAGGATAAAAAATCACCCATAAAATAGACGTTAACCCAAACGTAGCAAATAACGGACCTTTCGCCATATCCGTAAAAACAGTTAAAAAGTATGCAAACAGTAAAAAGATTAGTGGCGATATATACCGCTGCCATTGCAATGAATTTTTACCGACTTTAGAATTTTTCACATGATATAAATTAAACGCTACTACATCTTGTTCCGTTAAGTCATAGTGGATTTCCATTTAGTCCTCCCGTTAAGTGTGCTGTGTCATTTAACAGCAGGCAACTTTTCTTTTCTATATCGATTATAGTCAATGAAGCATTATCAATCTTCACAATATATTTTTCATCTTCCAGCAAAGCCACAATCACCCGTTTTATAAAACTACCGTGACTTACGACAAGTAGACGTTGACTAGGATTCTTCTGGACCTGTTCACTTACAAATTCTAGACCTCGAGCCACAACATTTTCTCCCGTCTCGAACTGCAAATCCAGTTCTCTCCACTGAGGCCCCCATTTCTGCTGTCGTTCTTGCTCTGTCGTTCCTTCAATCAATCCGCCGCTACGCTCACGTAATCGGTCATCTTCAACGACTTCAATCCCTGACTGCGCGGCAATTAAATCTGCTGTCTGTCTAGCGCGTGTCAGAGGGCTAGTGAATATGAGACCCCATTCCTCATCCGCCACGCGCAATGCCAGCTTCTTTACAGCCTCTATCCCTTCTTCGTCTAATGGAATGTTCGAACTCCCTTGGGCACGCCCTTCTTTATTCCACGTAGTCACACCGTGCCGGATAAAACCAATAATAGTCAATTTAATCCCCCCTAGATATTAGGCCTAAAAGATGGTGTTCTTTTAATCCACAGATAATTTAATACTACGCCCAGTAATAATACAAATGCTCCGAAATAAAATGGATAATCGACATCCACATCAAATAAAGCACCACCAATGATTGGACCGAAGACATTTCCGATACTCGTGAACATCGAGTTCATGCCACCGACAAACCCCTGTTCATTTCCTGCAATTTTCGACAAATAAGAAGTTGCTGCCGGTCGTATCAAGTCAAAACCTACGAAGATAACCATAGTAACAGCCAGTACGGAAAAGTAACTTTGCACGAATGTTGTCAGAAAAACTAAAATGGATGAAAAGACTAAACAAAAAAAGATTAGACGTTTTTCTCCTATCATTCTCGCCAGCTTGTCGAATAATACTACTTGCGCGACTGCTCCGACCAGCCCGCCTCCTGTAATAATGATCGCGATGTCCTTAGGCGTAAATCCAAACTTATGGTCAACGAACAAACTGAAAATCGATTCAAATGCAGCGAGACCGAAAGATAAAATCAATATAATAATGAAGACAATAAAATAATGACGTGCAAATACCCGCTTTAACCCAGGTTTAGTTGCATCCTCCGCTACCGCTTCTTGATAACGTTCAGGTTCACGTAATGCAATAAAGGAAAAGATCGCTGCAAACAAAGCTAATCCTCCAGCAAAGAAGAAAGGAACTCGAGTACCATACGCTGCTAAAAATCCGCCAACCCCTGGACCTAATATAAATCCAGTAGATATAGCAGCAGACATAAAACCTAATGCCTTAGAACGAGTTTCCATCGTAGTGATATCTGCGATAAAGGCAGTAACAGCCGGCATAATAAAAGCCGCACTAATTCCACCTAAAACTCGGGATGCAAATAGCACGGGCAATGTTTGTCCAATCCCAAACAAGAATTCGGAAGAACTAAAAATGATCAAACCTACGACAATCATCTTTTTTCGTCCAAAGGTATCTACCCATCTTCCTGATAAAGGTGAAATAAGCAGTTGGGCCATCGCGAAAGTTGCGACCATATAACCAACCACTGTACCCGATATATGTAATTCATTCATTAATCTTGGCATGACAGGTATGACTAATCCAATTCCTAAAAATGCGATCAGTAAATTAGTCAGTAGTAGACCTAACGTGATGGATTCCTTTTTCATGTACTCTCTCCTACGCTCATTCTTAGTTGATATTGGAATATCATAGCAACGACAGAATGAAGTTACAAGAAGAAAAGTTCCAGTATTTCACTAATTTTCACCACTTTAATTTCATGAACCGCTCAATGAGTTGCTGGCGTGCATTTTCAGGTAATGGCCAACTTTCAATTTCAGTCACAATTTGATCACGCGTGCCGAAGCCCTTGACAAATCCATTTAATCTGGCCGCAAATGTCGAATCGATAAGCGACGCTTCAGAAGGATATAGCGAATATAACGTATCCAAGACATTCGGATAACGCTTCAAATAATACTTTTGGTGGCGGTCTTCAGCTATAGTAAAATGACCTACAGGGGTAATTTCCGTTTCAATTGGTTCGCCAAGCTCTTTCTCCATTTCAATCTTTACTGTATCGATTATCTGTTTTTGTTGTTGGTTGTGATAACGCAATGATGAGACATACTGTTGCCCTTTGTATTGATCACGGTTTGGATAGTGATTACGCCAAAAATGAAGAAGTATTTCTTCATAAGAAATTATCTTCGGGTCATAATCAATTTCCACCGTTTCGGTATGATCTTTTATTGTCTTATATGTTGGGGCCGCTGTAGTTCCACCTGTGTACCCTACTCGTGTTCTTACGACGCCTTGCAAGCTTCCAAAGCGTGCGTCAGGCCCCCAAAAACAGCCCATTCCAAATGTTGCGGTTTCTAACTCTCTATTTTTCGTCAGTTCTTTATCCATTTCAACAGCAGTTAGCAAGACAATCCACCCCTTCATGTTAATTGTACTATACGCGAAATGAAAATATAAAAAATAGAGTCCATTTTGAGAAGGACTCTGTATGAAACGTATTATGATTTTTCACTTTTTCCACTCATTTTCTAGCATACCGTATACGAGTAAATCATGATAATGACCATATAGAAACTCTCCGTCACGAATGACTCCCTCTTTCTTAAAACCTAACCGTTCTGGAACGGCTTGACTACGTATATTTTCCGTAGCGCATCGAATTTCTACTCGATGTAGATCATATCCTTCAAATGCATAGTCTACCAGCGCGGACACTACTGCCGTCATAATTCCTTTTCCTTGATAATCTTGCGCCAGCCAATAACCAATACTCGTTTGCCTATTTGCATAGTTAATTGAATGGAAGCCTGCAAAACCTACCAAGTCTCCTTTATACATAATACCTGCTTGGAACCCATCCTCTTCAGCAAATTGTCGTAACCACGCATGGATGATGGGTTCATACTGTTCCGCGTCCGTCATGGAATCAACCCAGGATAACCACTCACGCAAATGTTCCCTCGATTCGTCCACAAGGGTGAATAATTCTTCTGCATCTTCCTGTCCTACTAGTTTCAATGAGATATCCTCTGTTACTGGATGTATAAACATAGCATAGCTCCTTTAATAGTCGTTATTTTATTCTATGAATATTCCATTTATACTCCTACTTTAAAGCGGTTGAATTAAAATTACATTAGTCATAATAAGTACACGATATCTTATATTTCACACGTATTTTTAGTACTTCATCATGTCGCTTTATTCATCTTGGATATCTAACCCTAACATGGAAGCGAATTGAATCGCCTGTAACGAAGATACGATACAACCATCCAATTCTTTCATAGACACGGTCATGCTCTCAAATTGTGAAGTGTTGATTTCCACTCCTTTTAGGGGTGTCTCGTCAAAGCTTATTGCATCTAAATTGCACTTCATAAAATATGTATTTTTCAGTTTGCAATCGAAGAAATCCGCATCTTTCACTTGGCATTGATCGAACCAAACTTTATCAAATTTTGTATGTACAAATGTAGATAGATTGCAAATACATTCTTCAAATACCACATCCGTGAATCGGGCATTTGTAAAGTTCACACCAAGCATTTTGCAATTATGAAAGCTCACACGATGAATACTTATACCCGTCAAGTCCGCATTTGAAAAATCACAGTTTTCAAATTGAATGTCTGTAGCGAATAGGTCTGGTAGAATGGCTCCTTGGAAGCTGGAATTTTTAATGAGCATATTTGTTAATTGCGCACGTTCTATGGTTTGCCCATCTATCCGTGAATCGATAATACTTGCGTTTTGAAGGAAGGGGTCTTCCTCGTGTAATAAGTCGTGTAACTGTACCGGCGTTAAACGATCGGGAATTTTAGGTTGATTTGGCTTCATCAGTAGATCTCCTATTCTTCAAGCTTTTAAAAAAGATTATTTGTCTAGACAGTGATACTATAATAAAAAGGGGTGACGACTATGGAAATCAATGACCAAGCACGTAAAGAGCTTTTAGCACAAGTAGAGCACCTGTCAGATGAAGTGATTAATCGTAAACCGGCTGATGACAGATGGTCCATTAAACAAATCTTAGAACATCTATACTTAATGGAAGGTAGTGTCGCTAAAACCATTCAAGCCAAGCTTGCTAACGACAACCAGAGCATCACAACGGTTAAGCCGATTCAACTAACTGTTGATCGTTCTAAAAAGGTAGATGCTCCTAATTTCGTGACACCGACTTCAGAATTTTCTACTCTCCACGACTTGAAATGTAAACTCTCCGCTACTCATTTGACTTTACATGATATAGCCGAAAACGCATTAGAAGATCAATTAGCAGTGAGATCTTATACGCATCCTGTTTTTGGCGATATGAGCCTTACGCAGTGGATTCCATTTGTCGGCTACCATGAACTGCGCCATATCGAACAAATTAAAGAAGTAAAAGAACAACTCGGTATCTGATAAAGACCTCCACTCTAACTTTTCGTTAGGGTAGAGGTCTTTTCTCTATCGCTGAATATAGTAAATGGCTTGCTGTATACTTGAAAAGGTTTTTAATCTTTGCTGGGGATCTTTAGCTGCTGCTAATTTATATGCAAGATCTGGTGTAATACCTGTAATATAAAGATTACACCCAATAAGCGTCAGTACTTGCTGTATTTCCAACAAACGGTCAACTGAAGTCCCTTGTTGCCAATACAAACCTGTTATGTCGATCATTACATGATCTACTTCATTCGTGTGAACGTAGTTACTCAGTTTTGTAATCAATAGATTAAAACGTTCTTCCGTCATTTGACCAATTAGTGATACCGCCGCCAAATTATCATAAATTCTCATAATGGGTAACATGAGCTGTTCTATTTCATGATCTTTCGTATGTAGTTCCTCTATCTGTCTGTATTGTACTGAAACATCAGTTTGCGTACCAATAAAATATGGTACCTCATCAATTACAATCGGACGAAGACTGAGTCGATTCCAAAATAATGTACCGTCTTTTTTATAGTTTTTCAAAACAATCGTAAGAGGCACTCTTTCCGAAACCGCTCTTCTGATCTTCGATACTGTAGATGGATCTGTTTCTTTACCTTGAAGAAATCTGCAGTTCCGCCCAAGTATCTCTTCCTGAGTATACCCTGTTAGGGTCTCGAATGTTTTATTGGCAAAAATTATCGGATTATCCTCTTGCGAAGCGTCTGTTATCAAAGCTCCAACTCTACTACCATCAATGACCGCTTCCATCAATTGTCTTTGAACTGCCTCCGTTAATTTCTTTATTTTAAACACACCCTATCAATTCAAATGGTATTTAGTATTTCAATACTAGCACATTGTTCGATGAAACGTACAGATTATCAGGTAAACTATTGGGTTCCTTAGAGATAAAGAAAATCCCTCTGACCACTATATAGTCAGAAGGATCTTATCTTATACTCGTGTAGCTTGCATCTTAGCAAGTTCTTTCTCTGAACATAATACAAAGTGTTCAGGTGTGATTTCGCGAAATTCCACTTTTTCGTCGGGACCGTATTGATGGTCCTTTGGATTATACGGATGGCGCACACGGGAACGTTCATAAATAGGATCCGGTAGCGGAATCGCTGACAGCAAAGATTTTGTATAAGCGTGCATGGGGTTTCGGTACAATTCATCTGCTGGAGCCATCTCCACTAGTTTACCGAAATACATCACGCCAATACGATCGGATATATACTTAACCATCGATAGATCATGGGCGATGAATAAGTAGGTCAATCCTTTTTCCTCCTGTAGTTCTTTCAACAAGTTGACGACTTGCGCTTGAATAGAAACGTCCAGTGCAGAGATCGGTTCATCCGCAATGATGAATTCAGGATCTACAGCTAATGCACGTGCAATTCCGATACGCTGACGCTGACCACCTGAGAACTCATGCGGATAACGCTCAGCATGTTCACGATTTAAACCAACAGTCTCAAGCAAATCAATGACTCGTTGCTTACGTTCAGACTTTCCTTTTACCAAGCCATGTATATCTAATCCTTCTGCAATAATATCCAAGACTTTCATCCGTGGATTTAAAGAAGCATAAGGATCTTGGAAAATCATTTGCATTTTTCTATTCAATATATGATTGTCCTTTTTGCTTTTCGGCGCATGAACATCTACACCGTCGTAGAGAACTTGACCCGCTGTCGCATCATATAACCGGATCATTGTACGTCCTGTTGTCGATTTACCACAACCTGACTCGCCTACTAAACCGAATGTTTCTCCTCGCTTAATAGTGAAGCTAATGTCATCAATCGCACGGACTTCAGTAGATTTCCCTGCATTAAAATATTGTTTAAGGTTACGTACTTCTATTAAATTGTCTGACATCACACAGTACCTCCCGTCTGATCAACATAGTACCGACTACCTTTAAAGGTTTTCATACGTTCAATAATAAGGGCCGGCGGTTCCACCTGTGGTGCTTGCGGGTGCAATAACCATGTCGCTGCGTAATGAGTATCACTCACTTGGAAGAAAGGTGGCTGCCGCTCCATATCAATTTTCATTGCATATTCACTCCGGAGTGCGAATGCATCCCCCTTTGGAGGATTTAATAAATCAGGCGGTGTACCTGGAATCGCATACAGCTTTTGCTCTTCTAAATCCATAGATGGCATGGAGCTTAGTAAGCCCCATGTGTAAGGATGCTGTGGATTATAGAAAATCTCATCTACTGTACCGATTTCAACAATTCGACCGCCATACATAACCGCCACTCGATCGGCGACGTTTGCTACTACACCCAGGTCATGCGTAATGAATATGATAGATGTATCAGTCTTCTTCTGAATATCTTTCATCAGCTCCAGGATTTGCGCCTGAATCGTGACATCTAGTGCAGTCGTTGGTTCATCCGCTATCAAAATTTTAGGATTACACGCTAGCGCTATCGCAATCACGATACGCTGACGTTGCCCACCAGAAAATTGGTGAGGATACATCTTGTAACGATTTTCGGCATTGGGTATACCGACTAGGTTCAAAAGTTCAATCGTCTGTTGACGTGCTTGTGATTTATTCAACTTCTGGTGTTTTAAGATTGGCTCCATGATTTGTCTTCCAATTGTCATAGTTGGATTTAATGAAGTCATCGGGTCTTGGAAAATCATCGATATATCTTTCCCACGAATCTTTTGCATATCTTTTTCAGGAATTTTCGTTAGATCTCTTCCTTCAAATGAAATTTCACCATGCTTATATTCAGCACTTGATTCAGGTAGGAGTCGCATGATGGATTTCGTCGTAACAGATTTACCCGATCCTGACTCTCCTACGATAGCGAGCGTCTCTCCTTTATGCAAATCAAAGTTTACGCCACGAATCGCTTTCACTTCACCTGCAAATGTATGGAAGGAAAGCTCGAGGTCTTTTACTTCTAATATTTTTGTCAACTTGCTCTCCTCCTCTTAATCTTTCATTTTAGGATCTAGTGCATCACGTAGTCCGTCACCAATCAAGTTAAATGCAATCATGAGAACACTGATGACAATGGCGGGGAACAATAATACGTATGGCTGATTCTCCATCACTTTGTATCCGTCGTTAATCAATGTTCCTAACGAAGCAGCTGGGGGCTGAAGCCCGATCCCGATAAAGCTTAAGAACGCTTCAAAGAAAATCGCATTGGGAATTGTGAACATCGTGTTGATGATAATAATCCCTAGCATATTCGGTAGTAAGTGTTTCGTAATAATTTTTCCATCTTTGGCGCCTAGTGTGCGTGAAGCTAATACGAATTCTTGCGATTTATATTTCAATGTCTGCGCACGTACAATACGTGACATCCCTATCCAACCAGTTATAGTGATCGCGACGATTATGGCGGTTATTCCCGGATCCATGATCATGATCATTAATATAACAACAATCAATGTAGGAATACCAATCAAAATCTCGACAACCCGTTGCATAATATCATCTGTTCGTCCACCAAAGTATCCCGAAATTCCTCCATACGCAACACCTATAACCATATCAATAGCTGCTGCTACAAATGCAATAAATAAAGATACACGTGTACCTTCCCATAACCGTGTAAATAAGTCACGACCCAAACCATCCGTACCGAACCAATAATATTCATCTACTTTTTTCATTTCGTAGAGATTAACAGTCTTTCCTGCCAATTTACCATCTCCATCAAAAAATCCTGTTGCTTCGATACCAGGTATTTTAGGCGGTAAGTTTGCGTGACGTAAGTTTTGTGCATCCCCTGCGTGTCCATTTAAATGAGGACCGATGAGCGCCATAAGTATAACTAATAAAAGAACAATCATACTAACAATAGCTGCTTTATTTTTACGGAGTCCTAACCATGCGTCTTGCCAGAAACTTAAACTCGGCTTCTCTATTCGTTCTGCCTGTTCCGCGTCGATCGTGATCCGTTCAAAATCCTCTTGCGTCAGCTCTTCCTGTTCAAATTCATTGCGCATTATCCCTTACCTCCAGACACGCGGATACGCGGATCGATAACTCCATATAAAATATCCACTATAAAAATAACCAAAATGAGGAAAGCGGAGAACAATAATGTCGTACCCATGATTGTTGCATGGTCATTCGTCATGATGGACGAAACGAATTGCTCACCTATTCCTGGAATTGCAAAGATTTGTTCTACAACGAGTGACCCTGTTACTAAACCAGCTGCGAGTGGTCCGAGAACTGTGATCAAAGGTATTAATGCATTTCGAAAAGCGTGTTTGAAAGCAATTTCAAAACCATTGGCACCTTTTGCTTTAGCCAAAATAATGTAATCTGAATTCAATACTTCTATCATCTCAGTCCGTATGAAGCGCGCGGATAGGGCAAGTGGCCCCATAGCGAGTGCAAGCGATGGCAGGACACTAGATTTCCAACCGTCGTTCCACAAACCGACCGGTAATAAATGCCATTCTGAAGCAATCCAATATTGCAGCAACGATGCAAATACAAAGGACGGAATGGAAATACCGAGTATTGCAAAGAAAGTGCTTCCATAATCCCAAAATGTATTATGCTTCAAAGCAGCAAGCATACCTAATAAGATTCCAACAATAGTCCCGAAGACCATCGCTTGCGCTCCCAAGATTAAAGAAGGTTTTAATCTCGTAGCCAATAAATCGTTGACACTTTTCCCCTTAAATACGAATGAGGTTCCCAAATCACCTTTTGCCAAGTTTTTCATATATATTGCGTATTGCACAGGCTTAGGCTTATCGATTCCATACTTCTTTTCAACAATCGCTTTCTGTGTATCATTCAATTTGTTGTAAGAAGCGATCGGTGAACCTGGCAAAGTTTGCATGAGGAAAAAAGAGGCCGTTGCAATTAAAAACAGCGTTATGAACATATATACTATGCGTTTTCCAATATACTTAACCACGGTACGTTACACCTCCAAAAGAGTTTCTTACTTGCTATGCAAGTACTCACGTGACAATCTTCGACAAGAAATTAAATATTGCAACTATTTGATGTTACTAAAAAGAGAGTATATGGATAGTGATCACCATATACTCTCCCCTATTAAACTTGAATCCTTACTACATTACAATTATTTACCTGAAATGTACGCCCACTTGTAGCTATAGTCCGCGCCAAATGGATGATCTACTAAACCTTTAAAGTAAGGTTTGTGTAAAAAGATTAAACCACGCTGATAGATTGGTGCAATTGCAGCATCTTCATCGAGCAACATTTTTTCAGCTTTTGCGAATGCTTCATAGCGCTCTTCTGGTTTAAGAGCTAATTCTCCTTTTGAATCTTCAATCAATTTATCGTATTCAGGGTTAGAATAAGACATTAAGTTGTTCGTACCATCTGTTACAAATAGATCCAAGAATGAAATCGGGTCTTGGAAATCTGGTCCCCAACCTGATACTTGAATATCATAGTCTTGGTTTCCATCTAAATCCAAACGTACAGAGAATGGTACTTCTTTCAATGAAATTGAAAGTCCTTCTAGGTTACCTTCTAATTGAGACTTAAAGTACTCGTCCATTTTCTTAGAAAGCTCAGTATCTCCGCCAAGAATTTCAAGATCAAGAGATTCAACACCTAATTCTTCAAGTCCTTTTTTCCAGTGCTCTTGTGCTTCTTCCACGTTGTACTCCAAGTGGTCGCCGCTCAACTCACGGAAGTCTTTTTCATTTTCATCAAACGTAAAGTTTTTTGGTACTAGGAAGTTTGCAGGTAATGAACCGTTAGCTAATACTACGTCCGCCATATCTTCCTTCTCGAATGATTTAGCGATAGCTTTACGGATGTTCTCATTCGCAAGCGGTGTTTCTTTCCCATCACGTTCTTGGTTAAACTTGAAGTAGAAAACAGATGTTTCCGGCTGGATAACAGCTTCTTCATCATCACGATATTGCATAGCCAAGTCGCCAGAAACTCCTGCGCGATCTAACTTGCCATCTTGGTAAAGCTTTACAGCAGTCGCAGAATCTTTAACAACGTTTACATGAATTTCATTAAGTTTTACGTTTTCTGCATCCCAGTAATGTTCGTTTTTCACATAAGTCCAGCTATCGCCTGTTCCATCCCATTCAGTTAAAACAAACGGTCCATTTGATAGTAGGCTATCAGAGTTTGTAGCGTATGCATCTGCTTTAGAAGCTACGAACTCTTCTTTAAGAGGATAGAATGTTCCGAATGACATAAGTGACAAGAAATAAGGTACTGGACGTTCAAGTGTTACTTCAAACGTCTTTTCATCTACGGCTTTAACGCCAAGCTCAGATACTTCCATTTTTTCTTCAGAGATTGCTGTCGCGTTTTTCACTACGCCAGACATCATGAATGGTCCGTAAGGTGAACCTGTCGCTGGATCAATTGCACGCTGCCAAGCATAAACGAAGTCATCCGCTGTAACAGGTGTTTCATCAGCCCACATTGCGTCGCGAAGTTTGAACGTATACGTCAACCCATCTTCGCTAACTTCTGCTTCTTCAGCAGCCATCGCAGGTTCTGCAATGTTTTCTTGATTTAAACGATATAAACCTTCGTTGATATTGTTTAATACATTGAAACCAACTTGATCTTCCACGATTGAAGAATCAACAGACGGGATAGCTGCAGATTCGGCTAAGTATAGTACTTGCTCAGCGTCCGGCTCCCCTTCTTCGTCTTTAGCATGCTGTTTTTCTTCTGGCTCTTCAGTTGTTGCCTGGTCTTTGTCGTCCCCGTCTGCCGGCTTTTCTTCGTCTTTCGAACCGCCACATGCAGCTAGGAACATACTTAGCACTAATGTTAGCGCCATTAATAAAAGCCACTTATTATTCTTCAAATTGTTGACCTCCCCTTTGGTATTTTTGAAGTGCTAGCTTTTTCATTATACAAGAAAAATTTATAGATGTAAACGCTCACAACGTTATTGTCTTAATTTTAAACTATTATAGAAGATTCTACACATTCCGACTCGTATATTGTAAGATAGATAGTAGTTCCAAACTTTATAAATGAAAAGAAGGATTTCTATGAAACGTAATAGTATTGTATTTCTCATATCTCAATTGATAATTGTTATTTCTGTCTATTCAATTTACGGTAAACTCTCACTACTTGGCTATATTAATGCTTCCTTTTTCGTTAGTAGTTCCTTGCTATTCATTGGAGGAGTTGTGTTTGTTGTCCGTACCGGCTTCTTTGATTTCTTTATGAAAAGTTCGCGCAAAGTATTTGCTAGAAAGGGGCAAAGAGAGGCAATCGAATCTATGCGTGCCCCATCTGAAGTACTGTCAGCGAGCCCTGCTTGGTTGTTCCTTGCAGGGATGCCAACCTTTATATTAATGATGGTGGCGCTTATCTTATACTATCTATAAAAAGTCTCGGCACTTCCAATAAAGGAGATGCCGAGATTTTTAGTTTATTAATATACTTTATACAAATGATCCCAACTATCTTTAGAAAGTCGTGATCATTTACGATCTTCTATCTTCAACTTACTTCCATCATTGAATTTAATTTCCACTTCAAATTCTTGATAGTCCGCTTGGAGATTAAAAGCTTTTAGTATGTCATCAATTGTTTCTTGTTGTGAGCTATCTTTTGTCACATCTAGACTTTTCACTTTTGAATATACATCATCAAATGCTTCCTGACCTGTCAAATACATTTCATTTAGTTCATCTTCTACTTTAGCTTTAATTGGTTCGTTTTCATCTTGTTCAATTTCCGCTTCATATTCTTTGTTGTTACCGTAAGAAACCTCCAATTCGATTTCTTTAAATGAGAGCTTGTCCATGTCTGCTTGCATATCCTTTGTTGCTGAGTCAGTGGTGGAGTCTGTTGCAGTATCGGTTACAGCATCATCAGTATCTTGATTCGTATCACCGGTAGCTGGCTCTAATGGTTGCTCTACTGGAGGATTAACTGCATTAGAATTCTCTTCTACTTTATCATCTGTCGCATCCGTTCCACATCCCGCCAATGCTAGCGCCACGACTGATGCTCCTGTTATTACCAAACGTTTCATGAAATATTCCTCCTAAATGACATAGTACTTTTTAGTGGTTCCCTATTTTGCTACTTCCCAAACGGTTAGTTTTATTTAATGAAGGGTATGTTGGTAAGTATAGGAGTGATATCAAATGAACAATCAGAAACCCATAACTGCTGTCGAAGCAATTGATTCCATTGAATCAACATTCCATACAGAAAACCATTTACGACGTGCGCATGCGACCGGTATCGCATTTGATGCAACTTTCCAACCAACCGGGGCGGCTGTTCCTTGGACTACAGCTGCTCATCTACAAAAAGCTGAAGTTCCCACTGTTGTGCGTTTTTCTCACAGTTCTACAGATCCAAACTCAACTAAACGATTGAATCCAATTAAAGGTATGGCCGTGCGTTTTCAATTACCTGATCATACATACACAAATTTAACAATGGTCAATGTACCAATATTCATCAGCAAAACTCCAGAAGCCTTTATTCGTCTACTACAAGCATTCGACTCAACCAGTACATGGTCACAACGAATAGATGCACTTATGCATAATACAGAGTACAAAGCTTTTGGTTCAATTTTAAAAGAACTGAAACCGTTTCGTAATTTCGAATCTCTTCATTACTACTCTATTCATGCGTATTTTTTAAAGAACGACGATCTAGAGAGACAAGCTGTCCGTTTTGAATGGCAACCTTTTATACAAAACAATGAAAATACTACTAGTAATTCTATGGAAAATGAACTCATTCATAAAGTGCAACAAGGACATCCTGTACGTTTTCGCTTACGTATGCAGCTAGCTGAACAAGGGGATGAAACAGCTGATCCCACCATCGCCTGGCCAGATGATCGAAAATTAATTGAAGCAGGAATCCTTACACTGCACTCACTACGTACAGATAATGCAGAGTCCTTTGTCTTTGATCCAACAGTTACTATAAAAGGTATAGAATGCAGTGATGATCCCGTATTACACTTCCGTTCCGCAGCGTACGATGAATCTGCTAAACGACGTGGCGTCAAAAATAGCATGTAAGCATTACTAGATTAACATAATGCAAGTGACGATAAGATAGTATTCACTCTTTCTATTTTCACTAAAAAACTTACAATATTAGGGATGACTTATTTAGGCTTTATTTCATTAGAAAGTCTATAATCATTTAGAAAATCAAGTACTTACCTTGTTACTATTACCAAGTCATCCTAAACTTGATTTTTTCATTATGTTTTTGTTAAACTAATACCGTGTCGATTCAAAGGACGAACCAATATCATCATCCTATATGATTAAGAACGTGCTAGCTAAGCAGCCAGAGGGGTTGACTATTTATTACGAGGAGCTGATGTGTATGACAACAGAAAAAGAAAAAGTACTGGGGACTATAGAAGATGTTGACACAGAAAAGGATTATTCCTTAGATCGTGTACCTTTAGAAGACCGTAATAAAGGTTGGCTGAGCATTACGAACATTACGTTCGGAATCGCAACTGCCATCTTTTATTTTCAAATGGGTAGCGTCATGGCTTTGCAATTCGGTGCACCAAACGCTATTGTATCGGCTATTTACGCCATCATTGTAGCTGGTCTACTTGGTACCGTGATTGCGTACTTATCCGCAAAATCAGGCATGAATGTTAATCTTTTATCACGGAGCGGTGGATTCGGTTATATTGGCTCTTCGCTAACTTCATTAATATACGCCTCAAACTTTATTATGTATTGTGCGTTTGAAGGGTTGATTCTCGTATCTGCTGTTCACTATTTCACACCGGACTTTCCTAAGTGGATTTTGATTGTGATCTTCGGAACACTTGTTATTCCACTGAACTGGTTCGGAATCGAGCAGCTGGACAAACTTCAAAAATGGTCCATGCCAGTATTTATGATATTCCTAGTTGCTGCGATTGTCGTATCGTTCATCAAACCGGCTGTTTACACAGGATCTGTGTTCTCTTATATGCCTGAAGGTGTTCAATTTGGAGGAACAGCGTTATTGTTCTGTATCGGGATGCACAATGGAATTATGGGACTGACCGCTCTACTAGCTTCAGACTATGCTCGTTTCCTAAAACCATCTGATCGAAAATTCGGTTCAATTGCAATCGGTTTCATTCCACAGATTTTCTGTTATGGAGTAATGGGCGGACTTGGTATTTGGTTCGGTGTAAGATTCTTAGAAAAAGATCCCGGCGTCTACATCGTCTTATTGCTAGGAATTGGCGGTGCATTATTTACGATGCTGACACAGTTACGAATTAACGTAACCAATATATACAGTAGTTCCCTTTCACTATCGAATTTCTTTGAGAATGTATTTCGGTTCACGCCTGGCCGTAGATTCTGGGTAGTCATCTCAGCTACAAGTGCGATCTTACTGATGCTCGGTGGAATCGTAGATCATCTAGATACTGTCATGACTTTCCAAGGTGTGTTTCTATTTTCCTGGGCTGCCATTCTGGTGACGGATGCATTGGTTGTCAAAAAGTGGCTTAAAATCGGTCCAACTTATTATGTATCGAGGCAAGAATATTTGTATAAGTGGAATCCTGTTGGCGTCGCTTCGTTACTAATAGCCAGTACATTTGGGGCCATCGCAGCGTCTGGTTATCTCGGCATATTCCTGCAATCTACAGCCGCATTCGTCGCTTCCATACTGGCCGCGATATTGACAGTAGTAATCGCTATATATACAAAAGGTAAATATTACTTAGTACGTGAACCAAATGACATTACAGCAGATGATAAATTAGGGTAATAACTATAGTATGCCTTTATAAAAAAAGCCTAAATGATCGGTTAAGCCGACCATTTAGGCTTTTTCATTCCCTATCTTCAGATAATCCCCTACGTTGAATGCTTCCCCATTCACGTTTACCACGCAGAGCACGTATAATTCCTTCAGCGCGCCAAACTAGCGTTAGCGGGCGATACCAAAACGCTTCAGTCAGCGATAGCATCACTAGACGGAATAAATCTTCTACTTTTGGATATGTATTACGGCTCCACGCTTCTAATAATACCGATGCCATCGAAAACAAAGATCCATATAAAATAAATAATAATCCAAGGATTCCTGCGAATATCATATATACTTCTCCCATAAATAAAGAAAGTACCATATACGCGTAACCAGCCAATTCAATTAAAGGTCCAAGTAATTCAATGAACAAGAAATACGGAATGGATATCAGACCTACTGAACCATACCTCGGATTGAATGCCATCTTTTTGTGTAGCCAGAGACTTTCGGCCAATCCTTGATGCCAGCGCCGACGTTGTGTGCGTAAATCCTTGAAGTTATCAGGAGCTTCTGTCCAGCAAACAGGATCAGGTGTAAAGATGATTTCTTTGCCTTCTTTACGATCAGAAATCTCTTCATGTAGCTTAACTACAAGTTCCATATCCTCACCGACTGTATTCTTGGCATAACCACCTACTTGCAGCACCCATTTCTTTGAAAAAACACTGAATGCACCTGAAATGATTAATACTAGATTATACTTACTAAGCGCCATACGCCCCATAAGAAACGCACGCATATACTCCACGATCTGCATCATGACGATGGCAGAGTTTGGCAGCCCTTCTCTAACGACTTGCCCCATTTGAATTTCGTAACCATTGGCAATGCGCACGTTGCCACCTGTCGCTATTACTTCTTTATTGGATTCCATAATAGGCTTCATCACACGTAACAGTGATGTGCGATCCAGTATTGAATCTCCATCAATCGAACAGAAATATGGATACTTAGAGACATTGATTCCCACATTTAATGCATCTGCTTTTCCGCCATTCACTTTCGTAATCAGTAATAAATTAGGGTGCATATCGGACTGATAGATCGCTTCAATAGGTTGTGTTTCAATCTGCTTGTTCACTACTTTACGAATCGGTTTCATATTAAAGTGTTCAATTACTATGTCTTCCGTATTGTCTGTAGATCCGTCATTGATTACCAATATCTCAAATTGTGGATACTGCAATGCTAATAATGAATAGATATTTCCAAGCACTCCTTCTTGCTCGTTATAGGCAGGGACGATAATAGTCACAGGTTGTGTATATATAAAGTCTACCGCTTCTTCATCCGATAAATTTTTCTGCAACTTTCGTTCTTTTCCTAATTGAATGAATGCAATTATTAACATTGATGTATACGCGAAAATAACAGCCAGCATATATGCGAGTAAAATATAGCCAACAAACGCAAAAAACGAAGAAGTAATTACAGGTAAATTCATCTCATTACTCCTTTCCGAACATCTCTTCTGCCACATCTACGGCGAACTCATCGGACGACGTCGTAATAACAGAATAAAGTGCTTGTTGGCCATTTCTTAATGATTTCATAGATTTTGCAGCTTGTGCACGAACTGGATAAGTGGGATCCTTTATCAAGTGATTGAGTACAGGTAACGCCTCTTCTGTAGGTGCGGAACGAAAAATCTTAGCTGTCATCAAACGTTCTTCCCAAACAGGTGAATATGAGAATCCTTCATATAACTTAAGCGCATCTGCCACTTCTAGATCAGCTATACTCTTTAATGCGTGGATCCGTAATTCTTGCGTTGAGCTTTTTAAACATTCATGTAGCAACGGAAGCCAATCAAGATAGTGGCGAACACCTACAATTTCAATCAACGTCAATTGCAACACTTCAGATAGTTCGTTAAAATTTTCGGCTAGCAAACGAATTTGCGTCTCATCTAATTCCATCAATAGTTTTTTATAATCAAACTCACCTAGTGGAACTCTGGGGTGGATGAAGTGTGCAACGAAGTCCATTTCCGAGAACTTTGCCATCACCTCATACATCAAAATGTATTCCGTCTTAGAATATTTTTCCTTCTCTTGAAGTTGCTGTATAACTGCATCTAGCATAAAAGATAAGTTAAATAAATGAATTTTGTTTAGCGTATTGATGCGTACACTGCCACTCCGACTGGCGAGACCTGTATGATAGTAGTCAGTCATGTACATCGCTGCAAAGGCATTTATTTTATCTGTAATTTCATCGGATGCAAAATGATAACTAAAGCGAAAAAACAACTCATCGATGGCTTCTAATTCTAAATGGCTGACTGGTTTAAGTGAATCGATCGGAAACTTCTCTCCCAGCAAATACTCGCACCAATCAGCTTGATGTTCTTCGATATATCTGTTCATTTTGTTTTTATTTTTCACTTCTCGCATTCTATAGAACACAAGCAAGAAAAATAGAGCGAAAAGTATAATCAGTAATACTAGGATGACGAAAAGCAAAGACAGTAAAAACTTATCCATAATAAATCCGGTTCAACACTTTCTTTATTTGCGATTCAAATAAATTGGGGTTAAATGGCTTTGTTATATAATCATCTACTCCATTTTCATAAGCAAAAATCATTTCAGTTTCACTTTTTCGTTTCGTCATCATGAAAACATGATACTTTTTCGTGTTCGGTAATGTACGTAGTGTATATAGTACTTCCAGTCCGTTTTTTCTTGGTAGAATATCATTCACAATGACTACATGGGTATGGGAGGATGTATACCAGTCAGATTCAATAAAAGATTGTCCATCATAAAACACTCGGATATCGAGTTCCAATTGACTTAAAGATACACGCTCTATTAGCTTCTGAATAACCGTTGTGACAAGAGGATCTTCGTCAATAATGCTAACCCGTACACATTGTCGCTCTAACTTTCTAAACGAACGATCTTTCACATAAGGTGTACTTCCTGTTAATTGGAATGCACGATTTAGCGATTCGTTCCCCGCCTGCAATACTTCTTCTAGTGTCGCATCACCATTACGGATTTCCATTACTGAAACCACCATACGATAGGACCGATTAGTCTCAGTCCTACGTAATCTTTCAATAAATACATCCACTTCTTCTTCACCAGTATGCGCCATTAAAATAATGTCAGGTTCACCTTTCGGGAAACTAAATAACAAGTCGGAATTTCGCATGTGTTCAAGTAGAATATGTTTACTCTCGGGATTTTCGGGACATTTCACAAATACTAATGTGAATACTTGCCGGAAGCGTTTCATGTTCGCCAATTGCCAACGAAAGAGTTGTGGAAAGAGTAATCCATCCAACATATTTACATCTCCATTTTTCATTTTCATCGTCATTACACCTTTCATCAGCCCGTTCGCTGTTAGAATTTCTTCAAATAGGCGTTTACTTCAGAAGTAAGTGAATCCTCGGTCATAATATAATTCAGCCCACTTTCCCGATCCAGTAAAGGTATCAATTCTTCCTCGTATCCTGTAGTCATTTGAACTACTTTCACTTTAATATGGTGAGCTGCCCCTAATTCTTTTACTTGCTTCATCTCTTCCTCCGAGCTCGTACTCGGAGATTGCAAGTAAATAACTTGCGCCACACCATAAGCCGTTGCAAATGTCATATACTCCGACGATTCAAGCATTGGCCCGACCAACAAATTACGTTCATGTCGCTTCGCTTGTCCATTTATAAATTTTATTTCTTCTAATTCTTCACCTCGTTGTGCCGATCCATAGAGTAAACCTGTTGCCATACGTGTTACTTGTTTTTGATATGGACCCGCCACTAAATATGCTAAGCGTTTTTGGTCTTTCACTTCTTTAATCAATTGATATTGTTCCGTTAAGCTTAATCCATCAAGTTGGATGAAGTCTGTAGTACCTATTTTACGTAAACGATCTCGTTCTACCTTATCGGGCTGACAACCGACCAACATTTTGCGCCCAATCCATTCCGTTTCACCGCACTGTACTATTGGTGAGGTATCTCCCAATAAGGTAGTGCCCCAGTCTATGTACGACTCCAACATAGCGGTCGCTGTACTATTCGTAAAATCATGTACGTATACTTTATGATCTAGTGATTGTACATACGAAGCTACCTTTTTAATATCATCCAGTGTCGGTTCTTCTTTCAATGGCATACTAGTATATTTTATTTGAATTTCTGATACGGTCTTTTTTTCTTTTATCGGCCATTCGGAATCTTGCGGATCCTTTAATAGGGAAACGATTTCTTCTACCTCACCTCGCTTAATTCGCGTAAACCATTCTTCTTCTGTCGGATAAGGTCCTAGCAGGATGGATTGATCTGGGAAGTAGAATAGATTTCCTCTTTCTAATGTTGTAGGTTGCAAAAAGTGAAGTGCATATAAATCATCACCCAATTCTTCATTAATTACCTGTTTTACTACATCTACTCGATGTCTTCCTAAATAACAATGAACGTAATATTTTTTATCATCCTGAGTAATTAATTCTTTTACTTTTTCAATAGATTTTGTATTATCACCAACCCAAGGCAACATAGGAAGTGAATGTACTTCTAATTCTACTTCTTCTGCGAAACGAACTTCCTGACCTAGAAGAGGTTTTTCAATAGGTAATGTCGGATTGAGCAACGTAATGACACCATCATACCCACGTTCTTTTAAACTAAGTAAATCTTCTTTTTCTGGATACGGTCCGAAGGTAAAACGTTCTCCTTCCACCACTTCTCCTTGGGACGCTTGAACGATTCCAGAACCCGTGTTTAGAAAGTAATATAATCCTGCAACGGTTAACATAATTGAACTTGCTGCCAACAGCCAAGTCAGTAGCCAGTGATTCTTTTTGACAATAAAATTATAATAGAGAAATGACACAACAAAGCCAAATATTACCCAGCCTACTACAAAGTACTTCATGGCATGATCTATCTTAAACTGTGACCAGCCACGATCCGTAAAGGCTTGCTCTATCGGCACCACAACGAACAACAGGAAGAAAACCCCTCCCCCTACGCCTAGTGTACTTAAAAAAACAAACCATAAGAGAAGCTTTAAGAAAAACCGGTTTTTAGGTTCATTTGTCAATTTCCTCACCATTCTTCCTATCATAGGTTTCATCCAAGATTTCTTCCATCATTGGAAAATAGGTCAACCAGTAGAAAGCTGATACATCTTTGGCAAAGTATTTATAGACATTATGTATCCCTTGCCATTTAACGATTGACTTTTTATCAAAATCTGCATAATCTCCTGCAAAATAATACGTATTTTCCTGTTCTTGATGTAATACTGCTGGAAATGTTTCAGGGATGCCAGCCTCAAGTAATACACTGCGCCCTTTTTCAGTCAAATTAAATTCATAGGTTGCCAGTACATTCGTTTGTCCATACGGCTCTACCACATCAAACCAATAAAGATAATCGGATGAATACACTTTGGGAAACCTTTTCTTTCCGTCTTTTGTTAATTCGAAGTGAGCGGCACTTTTACTTTCTTGTCCATCCAGAACAATCACTTCTCCAGATGTATGAACAAACGCAAGACCTGCGCCTGCAAACACCCACTCACTATTCATCTGTTCCCTATATCCTTCAACAAGCCATCGGGGTATTTCTTCATTCGCCAAGTCAGTGAAATAACGACCAATCCAGCCTGTCCACGTAATGCCTAAATTTTTTTGCATAACTGTACTCACTTCTTCGCTGGTAGGTGATGCAAAACTATTAAACTCTGCAATTAATGTTGTATTTTCATTTTTACTAGCCATTAATTCGTTCCACTCTAGTAGTTCCATTCCTCCGTATAAGAGTTCGGAACGAGAACCATCAGGTTGATCTTTAAGGTCATCACCGAATACCCCATATGTATCCGCTACGTAAATCATATCGAGCGGTCGGGCACGAAACGGTTCCATGGCCACTTGATCATATGGATCAAAACCATAATAATCGAGACCCAAGTCATAAAGCTCACCGTCTAGCCGCGTAATTTTCTTTCCATTTAATATCTGAAATAAACCATTGTGCTCACGATAATCTTTTTTTGCAACGGACTTATCTATCACTGCTATATCCATGATTTTCTCTTCTTTAAGAGTCCAATAGATCCTTGGCGATAACACGAGTAAGATCAGCAGTACGGCTATAGCTAGTTTCTTCACGAATTATATCTCTCCCTTACTCCTGTCGAATATCGACCAAATATCCAAATTATAGTCTTACTATATCACCGATTATTCTTTCAAACAAACAATATATCTACCTATTTAGTATAAATATACTAGATTTAATAAGTAATATTATTGTATAATTAATCAGTAGGTCTTAATAATTACAAAGTTCTACTCTATTTTAATTTATTAGAGAAAGGTGACGACTATGTCAAAGAAAGTACGACTTGTTTGGATGGCGGTGATTCTATTGATTGTATCCAACTTCATTTGGTTAAAACCTATGTTAACGATGCGTATAGATCAGCCAAAAGCTACATGGTTATGGCACACAACGCAAATAGTAGATCAATCTAATTCACTTGTTGAATTCTTAGATAAAAAGAACGTATCTACGTTGTATTTGCAAGTTAATGAAGATATACCAGATGATGCATATCAACACTTTATAAAAAAAGCGAGTGAAAAGAATATTGAAGTACATGCTCTTGATGGTGCACCTCATTGGGCAACTAATCAACATTCTGTTCAAAGCTTCTTCCGATGGGTAGAAAAATATCAATCTGTTTCCGAAAAAACTGAACAATTTGCTGGTATTCATTTGGACATCGAGCCATACATACTGCCTACATGGGAATCTAGTTTACAAATGACGATCGAAAGTTATCAGCAAAATATCCGATACGCTGCCGGAGAGTCGGCTCTTCTTGGATTGCACTTTGGGATTGATATACCCTTTTGGTTCGATAAAACCTTCTATTCAACTATTATGGGTGAAGGCGTTCTATCTGAATGGTTGATCGACCAATCCGATAGTATAAATGTCATGGCTTACCGCAACAAAGCGAATAGTCGTAACGGAATAATTAGTTTAGCTCAAAGCGAAATAGACTACGCTAATGCCACAGGTAAGCAAGCACGCGTAGCAATAGAAACTAGTAAATCTTCCGAAGGTGACTACCTATCTTTCTTTGGTAAAAATAATGCGTATATGGAGAAACAGTTAAAGGAAGTAGAACGTTCATTTAATCACTCTGAAGAATTCCGTGGGATTGCTATCCATTCATTAGAAAGCTGGATGAAACGTAAATAATATATGAAGAAAAGCCGTCTCGTTAAGGAGACGGCTTACTATATAACGGTCTGCATGCTTCAAATTCATGCTTTGTCATCTTGTTGATAGAAAACAGGTGGCACAGATCCAAACACTCTACGGTGATATAGCATAGGATCTTTATTTTTCTCTACTTGAAGATCTACTACTTCTCCAATAATAATCGTGTGGTCACCCGCTTCAATCGTTTGGAAAGTCTTACACTCAAACACACCGAATGCATCTTCAATAATGGGTACGCCATTATCCGACATTTCCCATTTACAAGTAGAAAAACGATCTTCTACACGGCTCGCGAATGTACTACATAGCTCTTTTTGATCTCCTGCAAGTACGTGTACAGCAAATTTTCCACCTTCTGTGAATGCTTTAATGGAAGATACCTTATGATCGATCGACCATAGGAGTAGCATTGGATCCAAGGATACGGAAGCGAACGAGTTTACCGTCAGTCCAACTGGTGTACCATCTTCAGTTACTGCAGTAACAACTGTTACACCAGTTGGATAATTCCCCATAATTTCTTTAAATAGATTCTGTTGTTCTTCTTTTTTCATGAAATATTCTCTCCTTTATAAATAAGCCAATTCAAATAACGGATCAAGTCCATCACATTTGAAATAGGCATCTCTCTATCCATCATAGCACTTTCAACTTCATTCTTCAGTTTTTCTACTCGTTGTTTAGTTTTTTCTAGTTTATGTACCTGTACAATTGTTTGCTATCTTCTTCGCTATATTCGTTATCAGTACTAAAGAATTACTTATAGATTTACATGTTTACAAAATATAAATAAGGATATTATTAATATATGCAAGACTATCAAACATCTAGAGGAGGATCTTTACAATGGACTTGAATAAACTAAAGAAAAACAATTTATTAAAGGTAGGAGCGGCTGCCATTCTTTCTGTCGGCGTCCTTAGCGCATGCGGGGACGATGACCCAGTGATCGATGATAATGACGATGTAGAAGTAGATCAACCAGCAGATGTTACACCAAATGATGACGTGGATGTAGATGTGGATGAACCAGAAGATGGTACGACAAACGATGAAGTAGATGTAGATGAACCAGAAGTAGATACGGAACCAGCTGTTGATGAAGAAAGTTAATGAAAAATAAGCAATAGTAGCAACGTTAAGCCCCTGAAATCGATTACGTAATTTCAGGGGCTTTTTTTACTTAATAATTTATTCTGAATATTGCATAAACCGTACGTTTTATTTCAATCTATAAAAAATCATTACTATGTATAATCTCTACCCATTCATCACAATATGATACGTAGATGCACATTGGTAAAATTTGAAAGTCATATGTACAAGGAGGAGAACAACGTGACAGAACCTAGACAACCTGAAGATACACAAAATGGGATCAGTCGTAGAAATTTCATGAAAAATACCGGCTTATTGGCTGGAGGTCTAGTTGGCGGAACATTATTCGGCGGTCTATTGACTAATCAGCTCCAAAAACCAGGCGAATCTACAGATTCAGGGAAAGAAGATGGCCATTTACTCGAAGCACGGATATTTTTCAGTAATAGCGAGGACTTCCTGATCCTATCCGCTGCTACTGAAAGGATATTCCCGAAAGACGATTTAGGCCCAGGCGCTATTGAACTTGGCGTGCCTTACTTTATCGACCGACAACTTGCCGGCGAATGGGGTACGAACGCAAAAGAATATATGAAAGGACCGTTTTTGCAGACAGGTGCCGTCGATGCATATGAAAACCTAGAAGACACGGAACAAGACAAAGGCCCCAATGCTGAGACGCAAATACCTACACCAGCCGTTAGATATCAAACTCCTATGACAAGAGGAGAGATTTTCCTAGAAGGTGTACATGCATTAGAAAAAACGGCACAAGAGAAATTCGAAACGAATTTTCCTAAGCTAGAATCAGAGCAACAAGACGAAATTTTACTGATGTTCGAAGAGGGAAAAGCGAAGATGAACGGAGTTGCTTCGACGACGTTCTTCAATCTACTATTACAAACCACTATAGAAGGTGCGTATGCTGACCCAGTCTATGGCGGGAACCGCAATATGGACGGCTGGAGGATGAAGGAATACCCTGGTCCACGTATGAGCTACACGGCAGAAATAGAAGCAGAAGACTTCATCGTAATGAAACCTGAAAGTTTACGGAATTACCAAGGACACTGATAACAGGAGGAACTCATATGGCGAAAAAATTAAAAAAAGTAGATGTAGTTGTAGTCGGAAGCGGTTGGGCAGGAGGAGTAGTTTCTGCCGAGCTAGCGAAAGCCGGCTATCAAGTAGTCACGCTGGAACGGGGTAAGAAACAGGATCGACAAGACTATATTGGTGTTAAAGATGAATTACGTTATACAAATCGTTACGAGATGATGCAAAATCTATCACCTGAAACCATTACATCACGAGTGAAAATGGAAGACACCGCTCTTCCTGTCCGCACGAGAGCAGAAATGATGGCTGGGACTGATTTAGGTGGAGGTAGTGTGCACTGGGCAGGTGCTACATATCGCTGGAGAGCTATCGACTTTGAATTACGTTCCAAGACTATTGAACGGTATGGCAAAGAAAAAATTCCTGAAGGCATGACGATTCAAGACTGGGGTATCACGTATGATGAAATGGAACCTTATTACGATAAATGGGAGAAAACTGCTGGAATTTCAGGAGAGCCTGATCCGCTTGGCGACAAGCGTTCAAATGATTATCCTAACCCTCCTATGCTTGCATCACCTGCCGTGAAATTGTTTAAAGAAACAGCAGAGAGAATGGGTTACCATCCATTCCAAGTGGCTTCCGGTAACTTATCACAAGCCTACACTAATCCCGACGGTGAAAAATTAAATGCTTGTATGTTCTGCTCTTATTGTACGATGTACGGCTGTGATTTTACGGCTAAATCAGACCCATTGGCTACTGTTATTCCAACAGCACGAAAATCTGGAAACTGCGAAATTCGTACCAATTCTTTAGTACGACGTGTACTGCATCAAAACGGTAAAGCAACCGGTGTAATGTTTACTGATACACGAACAGGTATTGAATATGAACAACCAGCAGACGTTGTCGTACTAGGTGCATTTTCATTCACCAACAATCGCTTGTTGATGCTTTCAGAAATCGGGACGCAGTATGATCCAACAACACGCAAAGGAACCATTGGACGTAATTTTAATGGACAATTCAATATTACATTCTTAGGAGCAAGAGGGTTCTTTGAAAAGAAGAAGTTCAACCTCTACGCGGGCGCAGGTGCTCTTGGTGGTACTATGAGTGACTTTGCAGGTGATAACTTTGATCACTCTAATGTAGACTTCATAAATGGTGGCGGTATAGAATTACGACAATATGGCGACGGAGCTATTTCATCAAACCATGTCCCACGTGGCACGCCAAAATGGGGATCTGAGTTTAAGAAGAATTCGGTCCATTATGCGAACCGTTCGCTAGTAGCATGGTATACACCCGCTGTTATGTCATGGTGGCATAATTACGTAGATTTAGACCCCACGTACAAAGATGAATACGGAGATCCCTTATTACGTATTACGAATCGTTACACGGATCATGATCGGAATATGGCCAAATTCGGGATTGAAAAATGTAGTGAAATCATGAAAGAAATGGGTGCTGATATCGTCGATGAAGATGAAGTGCCTGAAGAGTTCGATCATATCTATTCAGGTGGTCATTATGCGGGCGGAATTATTATGGGTGCCGACCCCGAAACGTCCGCAGTGAATAACTATCTTCAAATGTGGGAAATGGATAACTTATTCGTAGTAGGCGGTTCAGCGTTCCCTCAATTCGGAGGCCATCATCCCACTTCAACCATTGGTGCATTGGCATATCGTGCAGCTGAAGGTGTAGAGAAGTATTTAAAAGAAGGCGGGCAGCTTGCGGAAGCGAAGCAACAAACTTTAAACGCATAACGAGCTAAGCAGCCGGATCGATATCGGCTGCTTTTCGATCTATACTTCCTATGGTTTACACAGTATACAAAAAGTCGTGTATGTTATTTTTTTGGCGAGGCTTGCATCAACAACTTGTCATCGAATTTTTACTTGAAAACCACCTGAATGTATAGTGCTAGTAAAGCTCATCTATCCTAGAATATAAAAGTTCGGATTAGCAATGTAACACTGCTGTCCGAACTTTATTACCGCATATTAGAAGCAACAACGCCTAAGCGATCACGTTCAATAGCACTAAGATTCGCGCAAAATGCCGACAGCAACCAGACACGACAAACGCGTGCATATTGGCTTGTGTGACATAATAGACAATTTGTTTAACCTCCTGTTTTTTGGCGGACTGCGCAAAGTTATCCATTAAAATAACATCCATGTCTTCAAAAGTTCCTTGAGATAATTTCGCTAATTTCTGCATAGAATAAACGAGATATACCGCAATATCAGCGACAGCCAAACCTTTCTCGGCATCTTTCAAAGAAAACAGATCTCAAGATCGCTACTCTACGTCTTCCGTGTTCCCTCACTGATCTTCATTACGTGAAAGACCAATAACATTTGCTTTTCTACTTAGCTATTTCAATAAATTATTACCAATATATCCACGAGCACCCGCAACAGCTACAACCAATTTCTCTTCTATCCCCTCCCTCCTACGTAAACAGTTAAATTAGCCTGTACACAGAATTTTTAAGCCTATCTATTACTAAATACTATTTTCAAGCAGCAGTCTTTGCTTTTTATAGTAAAAGTACTTATACTAAATAAGAACGGTGAAAACTGGATATGTTTTTTTAGTTTTCATTCTGTATATAAGGATAGGAGTACGATAAATGAAGGCACGGATTATGAAAGCTTTCCTCGAAGAAGTTCATGAAAAAAGTATGAAGTTCACAATGGATGATCTAGCCAAAAGACTAGGTATCAGCAAACGTACATTATACGAACACTTTTCTTCCAAAACGGAAATTTTAGATGCGTTGATTAACTCAACATTACAAGAGTTCGACGAAAAAACCGATATAATTATGAAGGACGAGGAACTACATCTCGTAGATAAGATTAAGAAAGTCATTACGGTCATACCGAAGTACAATGACTTTTATAACTGGCAAATACTTGATCAAATGAGAAAAACACATCCCGCACAATGGGAACGAGTGCACGCTGCACTCCATGAATGGGATGAACTTCGTGAATTAATTGAACAAGGAATTCATGAAGGGATCATTGCAGATCAAAACGTAGAGTTGCTTATGAAGTTGATTATAGATGCAACGAACTCTACACTTGATCGAAAGTTTTTCTATGAAAATCGCATGACGGTTACCGAAGCATTAGATTCTATAGTAGATATCCTATTGTTCGGATTCATTAAGAAACGTGATGACTAAATAAACTAATAAAACAAAAGAAGTTTTACTGTTTTACAATAAATCGAAAGCGAGATGGAATTATGAGCCTCCACGCATGTGAGGTAACGAATGAAAATTGGCAGGAAGTTGCCTATTTATCCGTACATGAAAACCAAAAGAACTTTATTGAAAGCAATTCATTTTCACTAGCACAATCTCAATTTGAACCAGAATGGAAGTCCATTGGCTTATATGATGGAGAAGAATTAGTCGGTTATGCGATGCACGGTCGTGAAGCGGATGGCAACGTATGGCTTGATCGTTTTATGATAGATCAGCATCACCAAGGTAAAGGTTATGCTAGCAGATTTCTTAAACTTCTCCTTACGAGAATGGAAGAAAAGTATCAATGCGACAAGATTTTTTTAAGTATTTATCCAAGTAATAAAGCCGCACAGCATGTATATGAAAAGTTCGGTTTTAGGTTAAATGGTAAAATTGATGATGTGGGTGAATTCCCTTGTCTTATTATGGAACTTGATCTACAAAGGAGCCCTGTGCAATGAGTTCTTCTTCACCCAAATTCAATCAATTGGATACTGAGCCTGTAGGACGTATCTTTTTACGTTATTTAATACCGTCAACTGTCGGTATGTTACTAATGGCCATCAACATTGTGGCAGATGGCATTATGGTCGGTAATCGATTGGGTGCAGAAGCATTAGCGGGAGTCGGAATTTCGGCTCCCGTTTATACTATCTTTTTTGCTATTTCTTTGTGGATTGGTATAGGCGCCGCTACGAAATACTCTATGGCGATGGGTGCCAAAGATGTGCAAAAAGCTCGTTCGATTTTCACACATGCGATCGTCTCTATTTTCTTATTCACCACTATAATAGGCTTGACCGCCTTTATTTTTAGAGATCCGCTAGCGTATGCGTTAGGAGCGAATACGACCACTTTCCCTTATGTATCACAATACTTATTTGTGATTTTACTGTTTGGTTTTATCTTTACTGTAGAAAACACGTTTAGCATTTTCGTGCGCAATGATGGAGCACCGAACCTTTCAATGGCCGGGTTAATTGTAACGTCCGTCGTGAACATCATCTTGAATTATGTGTTTTTATTCATTCTAGATTATGGCGTCGCCGGTGCTGCAAGTGCTACAATTATCGCTTCCTTTTTGGGCATGTTAGTACTAGTCACCCACTTTTTTAAGAAAAACAATAATTTAAAACTAATTCGCTTACGATTCAATAGAAAGCTATTCCTAGCTATTCTATTCATTGGTTTTCCGAGCTTCCTTTCCGAGTTGGGAATCTCTTTTTTTACTATTACGCACAATATTGCATTCGAACGGATGGCTGGTACGGAAGGCGTTGCGGCGTTCTCTATTTTGAACTATGTGCACAGTGTTATGCTGATGCTATTCCTAGGAATGGGCGGCGCGATTCAGCCGCTGATCAGTTATTATCAAGGCTCTGGTAATCGAGCACGGATGAAGGAAACTGTAAAAAAGGCCACTCTTACTGTCATGATCGCGGGCGCTGTGTTTTTCCTTGTCGGCCAATTCGCAGCAGGGCCTATCGTATCGATTTTCGGAGACTTCCCACAAGCCGTTAGAGATTTGGCTACTACTGGAATTAACCTGTTCTTCTTCGCTTATTTGTTCACAGGTACGAACTTTGTCATGATGACCTATTATCAGTCTGTCGGCAATGTACGGATGGCTACTTGGATCACCGCGTCACGTGAAATCATCGTCATGTTAATTTTCCTAATGATTTTACCACGCATTTTCGGATTAAATGGTATTTGGTTGTCCATTCCTGCTTCTGAGCTTGTCGTATTTATTAGTGTGTATTTACATCAAAGGAGCGCTACTCGACATTCGTTCATCCACTAAACATTGATCTATAGAACGGGACGGTAAGACCGACATTCCAAGCGGTGCGTTCCGTCGAATTAGTGTCATTCCGTGTTGTAGTAGCAGTGTAACATTATTTTTGTTCATTTCATAAATAAGCGTGATATACTGAAAGAGCAACTGAATATCGTGTTAGAGATAGGTGCGTTTATTTTTCTTAAACGCTTAAAAGGGAAATCGGTGAAAAACCGATGCTGTCCCGCAACTGTGAGTTGGAGTATAATTCGTTACCACTGTTTTACCGCAAGGGAAATGGGAAGGTGGATTATACGATGAAGACGAGCCAGGAGACCTGCCTAGATCAGTACACACCAATACCCTACGCGGATAGGAGGTGTCAAGTGCGGCTTATGAAAAATCATACACAAGCCGACGTACGAAAAAACGGAATCAGGACATTCATTAGGTGGCTTCGATACAGTTTCTATCGATCCAACGTAGATGTATTTCCTGCCGAACCGTTTACTTCGTCATGGCTTCCCACTTAACATCCTTCCAAGCATTTACCGGACGGATGTTTTTTTATGTCAACGAACCAATACACACACGATGAGGAGAATGATTCATGCACAATCAAACAATTGATGACTTTACAAACTTACTAAAAGATACACTGATGTCGGACCGAGTGAGCACTCACTCCACCCCCCTCTCTTTACTAGTAAAAGATATAAAAAAACAGATTTTCGAAGATCAGGCGAATAACACTGCAGAAAAAATTGTGCAACTAGCTAATTTGGATAAAGCATATCAAATTGTGGTTACTGAATTGGTAGGTAGTAACTAATTCATAGTAAAATCCCCCTGACTTAGATGTGTCAGGGGGATCACTTGGTTATAAAGAATCTTTGATTACACGTTTATAGTTCAATACGGATAGCAAGCCAAATATAGAATATAGTACCGTGTAGATGAACATCACAATAATCGTAGGTGCTAACATTTCCGTACCGAATAGGAACCAGCCGGATTTCACAGCAAAATAGCTGTGTAAAAGACCGACGACCAATGGAATGCCGAAATTAAATAGCTGCTTTCGTTGAACCCCTTTAAGTAAATCCGTTTGTGTAAAGCCGAGTTTACGAAGAATAGTGTAGTTCGATTTTTCATCTTCACTTTCGTCCATCTGTTTAAAGTATAGTATACAGCCAGACGTAATAAGGAAGGCGAGACCGAGGAATCCCACGATGAACATGATCATGCCCGCACCTTGCATTTGTTCAGTTCTTTCCTCAAACTTCGATTCATGTCCTGCCCAGTCGTTTATTCCCAACACACTAAATAATTCATTTGCTTTTTCTAGATCATTTTCATTGTCTATATCCACTCCATGATACTCTGTAAATTCAGATGTTATAGACGGATCTTTATCTTTATTCATCTTCCCGAATACTTGATCATCCACCACTGCGACAACGAAAGCATAGGTCACACGCGTTGGAAGGACAGCTGTTTTTTCTATCCCTTTCAGTGTTAGATCATACATATGCTCTTTGCCTCGAAATACGATTTGCTGGTCTGTTTGAAATTTCATGAAATTTTCCGTCAAGCTATCGAAGTTAATGAAGAGTACTTCCTTCTCTGCTACATCTATTTCCGACAATCCTTCATCACTAATGACAATCATTTCTGTGTCGGTATAACTCATATTTTGACTCTCCCCACCAGGAATAGATAGCACTCTCAATAAATCCACAGGTGTAGTCAATAGATCAACAGCTGTCTCAGTATAAGAAATATTTTTACTTTCAAGTGCCTGTGTAAATTCCTTTGCACGTGTAGTATCAGGAATAGTGAAGTCGGCCGGAATAGTTCGCTCTACGGTCTTCTCTACTGAGTAGTATGATATATAACTTAACGACAGTAACGCTATGGATAGCGCAGATAATGAAGTAATAATCATTAATAGAAAGGAATTTGATTTCATTCGAAACATAATTGAAGAGAGAGACAGCACGTCGTTAACGTTCAGATACCCCCCTTTATGTTTACGAATCAGATTAAAGATAAAGCTGACCGAGCCTTTATAGAACAAATAGGTTCCCATGATTACTGAAGCTAGTATGATGATCATGACCAGAAATAGCTGATCACCAAGGAACACACTACTAAACAATCGGGATGATAAATAATAGCCGAATACAATGAGTAGAATACCCAACACACCGATGACCGCCTGGAATACTGTCATCTTTTTGACCCGCTGTTGCGTCACAGTCGTTACACGGAACAAAGATAATATACTTTGCCGTTTAATGAATAGCGCATTCATGATCAAAATTAATACGAAGATTGCCGCAAACACAATCAATGTCCGAACCAAAGCTTCTGAAGAGAAACGTAAGGTTGCAACATCCGTTACACCAGTGACCTTAAATAAAATGAGCATGAGTAATCGTGACATCGAAAATCCTAAGAATAGCCCGATAACGAGAGAACCTACGTATAATACAAAATTCTCTACACTTAAAATACGGAAAACAGTTCCTTTTGTCATCCCGATCAATTGGAATAATCCAATCTCTTTACTGCGTCGTTTAATGAATAGATTGTTAGCATATAGCAAGAATACAGACACGATCACAATCAGAAAAACTGAACCTGATTTAATAGCTGCAGCACCTTTCACTCCTCCTGTTGCATCGTCCAATGCCGGATCGAATTGCAACGTGACAAATGAAAAATACAAACCTACGCTAAAAACCAAGGCAAAGATATACACATAATAATGTTTAAGGTTTTTCTTGATATTGCGGAAAATCAGTTGATTAAGCGTCATGTTGCACACCACCCAACACACCTTGCGTTTTGATGATGTCAGTAAAGAATTCGTTACGCGTCTGATCTCCTTTATTTAGTTGCGTGTAGATTTGTCCATCTTTGATGAACACCACACGTTCACTAAAACTTGCGGCGAGAGGATCGTGAGTCACCATGACAATAGAAGCATTCCTCTTCCTATTGAGATCACTTAGTTTGTTCAACAAATCGGATGCCGCTTTTGAATCGAGAGCGCCTGTCGGTTCATCCGCAAAAATAATGCTCGGATCATGGATGAATGCTCGTGCTGCAGACGTCCTTTGCTTTTGCCCACCTGAAATTTCGTTCGGGTATTTGGCAGCAATTTCGGAAATCCCCAATTCCTCCGCCACTGCATGAAATTTTTCATCGGCTAGTTTTCTAGAAACTTTCTGCACCGATAGCGGAAGCAGTATATTTTCTTTTACTGTTAGCGTATCGAGTAGATTATAGTCCTGAAAGATGAAGCCGAGATGACGTTTTCGGAATTCTGCCATTTGCTTCTCTTTCATCTCGTTGAGGTTCTGCCCTTCTATGTTGATCGTTCCTTGGCTGACGCGATCAATAGAAGAAAGGACATTTAACAAAGTCGTTTTCCCCGAACCCGATGCTCCCATGATGCTGACGAATTCACCTTTTTGTACTTCAAGGTCCAGTGCACGTAATACTTCCTGTTTATTGAATGTATTGCCGTATGTTTTATAGACTTTCATTGCTTGTAAAATCACCATATCCATCACTCCTTGTTCATTCTATCTTAATCAATGTATAGAATTTTCTCCTGCCTTTAATATGACAATTTTAAAAAGCATGTGACGATGCTGTCACATGCTTTTACATACGTGTCATACGAATCATTTCGTTTTCTTTCGCAAAAACCAGCGACAACCGAGTACCTTTCCCTACTGTCGACTCTACTTCCATCGTAATCAACAAGGATTCTGCAACTTGTTTTGCCAAGTACAGCCCCATTCCTGTAGCGGCATGATTTGGATGGTTTGCTGTACCAGTAAAGCCTTTATCGAATATACGAGATACGTCTCTTGGCGCGATTCCCTGCCCAAAATCTTCAATCGATAACGTGGTGATGCCATTCTGGCTAGTACACCGAATACGTACGTCCGAATCCTCACTGTATTTCACTGCATTCGTCAGTAATTGTCTACTAATGAAGCCAAGCCATTTGGCATCGGTCAGTACGTCTATTGTTTCCAATGATACATCAAAACCGATTCGTTTTTGCATACACCATTGCTTTAATGATTTTATCTCCTGAAATAGCAACTTCTGTACATCGACTTTTTCGATATACAAATCATTCTGGATGAATGGAATACGCTTTTGATGAAGTTGCTGATCCAGTAGCAAATGAATGCGAAGCCACTCATACATCAACTGTGAACGAAGCGCAGGGTCTTTTGTACGTTCGATCATTAATTGCAACGTCGTCAAGGGTGTTTTCACTTCATGTATCCAATTCAATATGTCATCTTTTTCTTGTTCTAAATCGGTTTGCAATTTATCCAACTGGTTTTTATACACTTGAATTTGTTCGGAAATTTTTTCGTGAGTAATTGTTTCAAAAGGACTGTTAGCTTCAGGTATTGTAGTCAGATCGAATGATGGCTCTACTGAATGGATGTGTTTATAAAATCTTGTTTCTTTTCCATAACGTGCAACGATAAATAGAACGAAAGATAAACAGGAAATGAATGCTATATAGACAGTAGACGTAAATGGAACGCTCGTGTCCAAATAGCCCATTGCTAGAACGAGCAGTTGCAAGAAGATAAAGAACAGTATCCAACTAACACGTTCCTTTAAAAACATTCGAATCATAATTGCTTTTCCTTCGCCATATAACCTTGCCCCACCTTTGTTTCAATAACATCAGTCAATCCGATTTCTGCAATTCGTTTACGCAGTCGATTGACGTTGACAGTAAGCGTATTATCACTAACAAATCGTTCATCATCCCATAAACTGGTGATGATTTCTTCCCTTGTCACAATTTCATTTATTCTTTCGATCAGGACTTTCAAAATATATATTTCATTTTTGGTAAGCTCAATAGTTCCGTTATCATTTGTCAGTGTGCCCTTAACAAAATCCACTGCCGCCCCACACCAGAACTTTACTTCCCATGTCTGTTCTGTGTTGTAATTATAGACACGGCGCAATATCGCTTGGATTTTCGCTATCAGTACATCAAAATGAAATGGTTTTTGAATGAAGTCATCGGCTCCAAGCTGCATCGACATCACCATATCTGTTGGGTGATCACGTGAAGACAGGAAAATAATTGGTACATTGGAATGCGAGCGAATCATCCGACACCAATGAAAGCCATCGAACTTCGGCAATTGGATATCTATAATTACCAGATCTGGATCGAGCTCTATAAACTCTCGCAATACATTACCGAAGTCTTTAACTCCTTCCGTCTGGTAAGACCATTGCGTCAGGCGGTCTTTTATTTCCATAAATAAGGTTTGATCATCTTCAATCAGCATAATTGTAAACAACGGACTCACCACACTTTTCTTCAGTGCTTTTAGTTTATCCTATCTTTGTACAAAATTAAAATAGCTCAACCTAACATGTAAAACAAGTTAAGTATGAGCTATGTATGATTCACTATTAATTCTTTTCCACCACATCGAGTTCAGTCCAGTCAAATTCACCCTTCCGAATCTTCTCTCGGCGTTCCTTCGTGATATAGTCACGTTCCGGATCCTTATGGTAATCTCCCACTTTCTCTGGATCACCCTCAGGACGGTCATGGGACAAGACGAACGCTGCTAAATCTGCGGCTTCCTGGTCTGTCAGCGTTCCAGCATGTCCTTTCGGCATATTGTTTTGAATGAAACCTGTCGCTTTGTTAATCCGGTTTATACCTGCGGCTTCATTGAATGACCCATCACCCCATAATGCGGGACCTGTATGGTCACTCGTCCCCGATCCATCTCCTGCGTGGCAGGAAATACAGTTTTTATCAATGAATAATTGCTGCCCATTGTCCACGTTCGGCTCAGGAATAGAGTCTTTATTGTTATTCATTCTCCAAGTAATATCCTCATCAGTTTTTACATCTTTTGAGATAAACGTCAAATACTTGACCATCGCTTTCATTTCTTCACTGCCTTGATCAAGTTTTGATCCATTCATACTGCGGACAAAGCAGCCATTGACACGATCTTCAATCGTCGTCCAATTTCCATGGTGCTCTTTCGGATATTTCACAGTCGCTCCGACCATCGGGGAATTTGCCGACAATCCGCCATCTCCATGACAGCTAATACAGGACAGATTATTCCCTACGTTTTCAGGCAGTACTGCATTCGTAGCATCAAATAGCTCTTTACCCCGAACGATCTTTTCGGTATTTGGGTCATTAGGGTCCAAGTTTTGTAAATCTCTGCGGATATCTGCTTCGCTGTATCCTTGATCATGACTGCAGGCACTGACAATCATTAAAATCAACATCAGCATGATTGCTGCTGATTTGCGTATAGACATGCATATCCCCCCTGTAATTACACAATCTATTATTCCCGTACCCGAAACTGCTATCAATATAACTGATTTATGCAAACAAAATATATTTTTCCGTGTTAATACTTCTCCACCCCCCTTTGTAAAGCCATATAAGACATAATGAGAAAGTATATTCTTAATTAATACAGTAATTTTATGTTTTATTTCAACGCGACCGGGTACGGCAGTTAATAAATAGGTTCATGCGCTGGAAGGAGGCTGTTTAAGTGAAAAAGATTCGTTTATTGATTCCATTTCTTCTGCTCTCTGGCTGTTCAAATATCACCGTTTTAAATCCGAAAAGCGCCACTGGGAAAGATCAGGCCTTCCTGATTTGGCTTGGGTTTGGTATTATGCTGCTGGTACTAGCAGTGGTTCTCTTTTTACTCGTCAGGACAGTGATCATGTATCGATATACAAAAGCACGGGAACATGACCCCACACATTATTTGGATGATAAACAAAAGCGCAATTTACAGCTCGCATGGACTATCATCCCTGTCATATTGCTTGTTATTATTGCAATCCCCTCTATACGTATTGCGTATCACCAGTCACCGGTTGCGGAAGCTGACTCGCGCCATGAAGGAGAACATATTCATGTCTCCGCTAAACAATTCCAGTGGACATTCACTTATGATACAGACAAAAAAGAGAATAATTTGCTGGTATTGCCTGAGGGAGAAACTATCATACTGCATCTCTCCACAGAAGATGTAATCCATTCTTTCTGGGTACCTGAGCTTGCAGGTAAAGTAGACGCCATTCCAAACAAACCCATTGTTTATGAAATTGATCATCCTGAAAAAGGAATCTACAAAGGTAAATGTGCAGAATACTGCGGAATCCAGCACGCGAATATGACGTTTACCGTAAAAGTTGTTTCCAAGGAAGAATACGAAAACTATATCAATGACTAAGTGAACGGCAACAAGTCCATGTTGTCATCCAAGTCTAACGTGAGGAGTGAAAGGTCATATGCACATCCCTTTTTTGGGCAAATCAGTATTTCTGACAATTGATTTAGTCATTGCCTGGAGCTTACTTATTATCCTGCTAACTACTGCCATTATTTATGCAGCCAGAAAACATCAATTCCCTGTCATTTGGGAGTACATACGCACAACTAATCACCGAAAAATCGGTACATTGTATATGGTATTCGGTTTTCTATTTTTCTTAAGAGCGGGTCTTGACGCCTTACTGATCAGGATACAGCTGGCTTTGCCAAACCATGAATTTATGGCCTATCAGTTAGAGAAATATAATCAAACGTTTACATCACACGGTACGATGATGATTTTTTTCGCAGCCATGCCTTTACTACTCGGCTTAATGAACGTAGCTGTGCCATTACAGATTGGTGCGCGTGATTTAGCATTTCCATTCTTGAACGCATTGGCGTTGTGGCTGTTTGTTGCAGGCGGGGTCATGTTTGGTTCTGCATATTTCCTGGACAGTTCACCTGCGGTTGGCTGGACAGGCTATGCACCTTACTCCACTGCTCAATTTACACCGGGAGCCGCCACCAACTTCTATGTTTTCGGGGTTCAGATTGCAGGCTTTGGAACTTTGTTAACTGCACTGAATTTGATTGTCACGATTATAAGGAACCGAGCACCCGGCATGAAATTCATGCGCATGCCGCTATTTCCCTGGGCCGCCTTGATCACGTCTTTTCTGATTTTAATCGCATTCACCGTTCTGGCAATTGCCCTCTACTTGCTGATGTTTGACCGTCTCTTCGGTACAACATTCTTTTCTGGTGAAGACGGTGATCCTGTTTACTGGCAGCATTTATTCTGGTTCTTCGGTCATCCGGAAGTCTATATACTGGCACTGCCCGCATTTGGACTGTTCTCGGATATTGTCTCGACCTTCTCCAGAAAGAAAATATTCGGTTACCCTGCAATGGTTGTTTCCTTACTGCTAATTGGAATTTTAGGATTCATGGTTTGGGTACACCATATGTTTACAGTTGGACTGGGCCCGATTGTCAACACATTCTTCGCTGTCACGACGATGGCCATCGCAATTCCGACGGGTTTAAAAGTATTCAACTGGATCTTTACCATGCGCGGTGGAAAAATTATTTTTTCTGTCCCTATGTTATTTGCCATCGGTTTTATACCGTCATTTGTCATGGGCGGTGTGACAGGAGTAATGCTTTCTGTATCCGCAGCTGATTTCCAGTTCCATGACACACATTTCGTCGTAGCACATTTTCATTATGTTATTTTGGCTTCTACGATTCTAGGAATTTTTGCTGGATTGTATTATTGGTATCCGAAAATCACCGGATACAAACTCAATGAGACATTGGGTAAATGGCATTTTTGGTTATTTCTCGCTGGTTATCACATGACATTCCTGCCGATGCATATAACCGGTTTACAGGGAATGCCGCGACGTGTCTACACGTACGGTTCGGATGAAGGGATCACAGCGCTGAACTTTACCAGTACAGTTGGTGCATTCCTAATGGGGATCAGTATCATCATTCTTGTCATCAATATTTGGAGAACGAATCATCAGGCACAGCCGGCTGGAAATGATCCGTGGAACGGTCGGACTCTTGAATGGAGCGTTGCTTCCCCTTCACCTGAGGACACTTTCACACCCATGCCGCTAGTCGAAAGAACGGATGCATTCTGGTATGTGAAGTCCCATAATGAAGAAATGAAAATTGCGGAAAGTCCTCGTTACTCCCCTATTGCCAGGGATACAGTATTGCCGTTCCTGATGGCATTGGCTATATTCGTAACAGGATTCGCCTTAATTTATCAATCCTATTGGACCGCTGCCATCAGCGGAGCAGCAGTGTTCGCCTTATTCATTATTCGTTCATTCCACGATGAACGAGAAGAGGTTTACGGAGAGGGGGGTGCGAAATGAACAGTACAGAGACAGCTTTATTCAAGGATAAGCAGCTAGGCTTTCTCATCTATCTCGGTGTCGAAGCCATCATGTTCATGGTACTGTTTGTTACTTACTTCATTTTCACCCCTGCTTCAAGCGGACCGCAGCCTTCCGAAATTTTCGACTGGAGGACTGTTGTTTTCGCATCAGTCTTTCTTCTTTCAAGCAGTGGAACCATATTCCTGGCAGATCGTAGCTTAAAAAAGGCTAACAGGAAAGCAGCCGTCACCTGGATGATCGTTACACTTCTTTTAGGACTCGCATTTCTCGGTGTAGAAATTAATGAATTCGCGGCTTACATGCAAGAAGGCTATACGACAAGAAGCAACGTCTTTATGGGGGCCTTTTATGTATTGGTCGGTTTACACGCTGCACACGTGGCTTTTGGCTGCGGATGGCTAACTGTCATCCTCATTCATCTCAAAAGAAAAATTCCGTATGCTTTGTTCCTGGAGAAGCAGAAAATCTTCTCTTATTACTGGCATTTCGTAGACCTGGTCTGGATTGTGATTTTGGTGATCGTCTATATTCCATACCTATAGAAAGACGCAGCAAAGCGCCGTTGAAAGTGCAGGTAACTTTCATCGGCGCTTTTTCATTTCAGATAAAACAGACCGCCATTGACGACATCTACAGTAATTCGTGGCTTAAAGCGTTCTTCCATGGCCTGCTTCTCCATCTCGTAACATTCAGGTTTAGGTTCTTGTCCCTCGTAGAAATAATCTAATACCGCTTGATCTTTCCTCCATCGCTTTTCTGCTTCCTCCACCCATGTCAGGTCTTCGTCTTCAATTATTTGAGAAATTACAGCATCCAATCGATCAAGCGCGCGAATAGGTGTGATGATATAAGGCAAATGAAATACTTGTTCAGATGACTGATCGGACAAATCCCGCATACTAACAGTTTCATGGAACTCTTTTATGACTGCCCCTGTCATCAAATTCATACCTACTGAATACAGTATCTCTTTTGTTTGATGACTGGTAAATGATACTTTATAATTGACACCGATCCAGGGAGTCAATATCAGTTGCTCGCTAGTACCCTCCTCTGTACGTTCATACATTTTCACATATTGTCCCATTTCCTTAGTTACTTGAAATAATTGATGTAGCCGCGGAGATCCTAGGTGGATTACTTCCCCCTTCATTCCGTTTTGCAACTGTTGCATATCCGTAATTAACGTGAGCTGTGCGGGTTTTGGTACTTCATTCACGCTTTCTATATACCTCCAATAAAAAGGACGGTTCATAATTCTTTTATCCATATCGATGGTCAACTGTATAGTTAGATAATGTTCATTTCCATGAAGTATTTCACAGTCATTCTCCGTGAAAAATTTATGAAGATACGTATGGATTTCCGTTGAGTGCATGCATTTCCCTCCTCACATAGACCGTTCTTTCATTTCCAAAATATCATCTAATTCTCCCACTACTTGTTCAAATGTTTCAATCTTTCCTTGCAAGATATTCATCACATGATCATCAATCGTTTCTTTCACAGCCAGATTATAAATCTGTACATCGTGCTCTTGGCCTAATCGATGCACACGACCAATTCGCTGTTCTAACTTCATTGGGTTCCAAGGAAGATCGTAATTGATGACGTGATGGCAAAATTGCAAGTTAATTCCTTCCGCTCCAGACTCTGTTGCGATCAGCACTTGTGCTTGTTGCTTGAACAAATGCTTAATCCATTCACGGCTACTTTTGCTTAGCTTGCCATTGAAAATAACATTCGATATTCCATTTTCATACAGATAATCACTTAGATACAACTGTGTCATCCGATACTCAGTAAATATAATTACTTTTTCATTCGCTTGTTTAATCAATTCCGTTGCCTTTTTAGCTTTTGAATGAATCGATAATTTCTCCAATTGTCTAATGACTTCTTCCACATGTGTAATTTCATCAACCTGTTTACATTCTGGCAATAACTTCCTCAATGTAACGATTGTCGCCTCGGGGCTACTACACATTTCCCTTTGTAATGTCATCGTAGAAAATGCACCTGAAAATACCGGTGAGATTTGTTTCAGGTTGGATATGGCTGTGTAGGCTTGTCTTTCATGGTTCGTGAATGTGATTGGAACTGTATGAACTTTCCGCGTGGACCATTCTACACCCGTGTCCTGCCGCCTGTTTCGTACCATAACTTGGCTGACTAGTTCTTTTAAATAACTATCCCGTTCTTCATCACGATTTTTAGCAGAAAATACGGATGAAAACTCGTCATAGTTTCCTAAGTGACCTTGTTTCAGTAACGTCACCAGATAAAACAATTCAAACGTATCATTTTGAATCGGTGTAGCTGTAAGCAATAAACAAAATTTCTTTTTCAAACTTTGTACAAATTCATAGCTAATGGTCTTATGATTTTTTAACTTATGCGCTTCATCTACAATAATCAAATCATAGTCTTGCGCTACGATTTTCTCTTTATGCGGACTACGTTTGGCTGTATCCATACTCATGACGACTACGTCCACATAATCAAGCTCGTAATTCTTTTTGTACAGCAGCGCAGGGATGTGGAATTTTGTATACAACTCTTCCACCCATTGATTAACGAGTGAAGCAGGTACTAGAATTAGCACTTTTTTCACAAGGCCTCGCAACAAGTATTCCTTAATGATGAGACCTGCTTCAATGGTTTTACCGAGACCTACTTCATCTGCTAAAATCGCTTTGCCATTCATCTGTTCAATCACTCGTTCAGCCGCCTCTATTTGATGGGGTAACGGTTTTACGTTTGGTAAGTAAGCAAGTGACTGCAATCCAGTAAAATCAGTTATTAAATTATTTTTTGTAATGGCATAACTCAAGTTATACAGAACTGAATTATTCCATGGTTCATGGTTTTCAAGTCGTTGAATAAATCCTTCTTTCCAAGAAGACGATCTTTCAATTAGCATTCCAATCACCTCAACTAGCTTATATGTTTTGATTAGAATACCCAGAATAGAAAATATTATGATAAATAAAAAAGACCCTCCAAATGCTGAAGGGTTTTAGTTCTGGTATTTATTAGATTTCAAAAGCAATAAAGCTACCATCATCGGAAAAGTCGGTTACATGAAGTACTCGGTCTGAAAATGATTCTGCAATCTTCGTATCTTTCCCGAGTGCTAACGTGAGCACATTAAATTCTTTTTGTTTTTTCTTCTCATTGAATTCAGTAAGAAAACTATCGCTAATTTCATCTTCTCCATCACTTACAAAAATAATGTCAGCATGTTTGAAAGTGCTATCTTCCAGCACTTCAAGAGCTCCTTGCAGTGATAGTGTAAAGTCGGTTCCGCCACCTAAATACGTTCTGGCAAGTCGTGCAAGTTCATTTGAAGTGATATTCCCTTTAGTGAACACTTCTTTTTGAATGATCGTAGAAAATAATAGAACGCATAGATCCCGGCGTTGTTTCTTGGCGATTGATAGAAGCGCCAACATGAATCCTTTTGACTGATTATCAAGCAACTTCATACTTCCTGATTGGTCAAGGCAAAAGATAATGGGGCCTTTGCCAAGATTCTCTCGCTTCTTCTGTTCAAACTGCATCGTGTTGCCCTCTGCAAAGCGGCGTAAGAAATCTTTTTTCGTCGAGCCATTTGCATATAATCCCAATTCCATCGGTAAGAGACGTTCTATTTCACTCCCAATAGTTACACCACGTCTCTCGATCGCCTCTACATAATTTGTCTTCTGCTTTTGACGCGCTACTTCTTGAAAACGACCAGCCCACTCTGCAATTTCTTGCATTTTCGGATCCATCGCGACTTGGTCTGCCACTGCAAGTTGTTCACGCAACGGCACTTTCTTTAACTCTGCGTCTCCTTTACCTGCACTGCTCCCACCCATCAGGGAAATTAGGCTGTCTTTTACTTTGATCGACTCTTCTACCGCTTCATCGATCGTTTGCAGAAATCGTTCGCCATTCGTTTCAAGTGTAAATTCGAGTTGATCATTTAACTGATCCGTAGCATCCGCTAGTTCTTGTATGGGGCCATTTTCTATTTCGTCCTGTGATTCATCTAAATGGTCAACTGGCACGTCATCTTGTAGCGCGTCTACGTCTTCCATTTTCTTCAGTAAGTCATCATCCATAGCTTTTGCTTCCGCTAGCCATCGATTGATTTTCTCAACTAATTTAACAGTGCAGACAGTTGCCGCCAGATCATCCAGTCGAGTAAAGTTTCTATATTCTTCAAAACGTTCATCTTTCATCAGCTTTTCTATAATCGTTTTGTTCGGTTTTAGTGCTGGATCTATTCGCCCTAGCACAATTCTTGGCTTCATTTTATATAGCGACGCCCAAACGTCACCAAGCAATGCTTCAGTAGTTGGCAATTGTCCTTCTTCCCTGACCTTTTGCAAACCGTCTGACATCTCAAACAATTCTTTAAAGCGCCTTTTATCAAATGCATCTGTATTCAGTACGGAGCGATGATCTCTAATAATTTTACTTCTTTTCATAGAATATCACTCCTTTTACATTCTGAAGAAGACTCCATGTTGCTCACCATTTCCACCCTTCTTTTCATTTGTTTCGCCATAGTAAGCCGCATCCATACGACTACTTTCTACTTCTTTTTTCAAGGAATTAATTTGTTCTTGTAAGTGGTCTACTTCAGTCGCACGGCTTGTATTTTTTTCTTTTAACTCATCTAACTCTGTTGATAAGGCAGAAATTTTCTGCACTGCTTCCATACCTGCTTCAGTTGACTGATCACGTACCGCAGAATCATAGATTTCATTCGCTTCGTTTTCAATGGCCGAAAGCCGCTGTGCTATACCATCTTGTGAATGTTTACGAACAATGTTGCAAACAGTCTCTTTTTGGTCCAAAGTCTCCCAGAGTGCATTCTCAAGAATCACCAGATCAGCTGTCTGTACAGACTCTCTTTGATGGATCAAAGCTCTCGCTTGTAAAATACCCAAAGATTGTTTGAATCGACGATCGGACGGCTGAATTCCTTCGTCTTGAAGTTCTCTTCGGATTGTAGATAATGTCTCATATACTTCATCAGGAATATGCACTCCGCTGGTCATCTGTTGAAGTTGCACTAAGTCATCCAGATGCATCGTCGGAATGTCGACATGTTCACCTTCATCTTTCATCATCGATACAAAGTTTGATTCATCCGCAATGAAATTAATTTCGAAACGTAACAGGAAGCGGTCAAATAATGCTTCGAGCCCTTCTCCTTCTTCAGGATATTCGTTAGACGCACCAATTACCGACATTAATGGGGCTTCAATAGGTTGTCCATCATTATAAAATAGTCTTTCGTTAATTAAAGTCAATAAACTGTTTAATATTGCAGAGTTTGCTTTGAAAATTTCATCCAAAAACACCAAATGTGCTTCCGGCATTTTCGTAGCAGTATTGCGCTTATATACGCCTTCTTCTAAATCTTTTAACGACAATGGTCCGAATACTTCTTCTGGGGTACTGAATCTTGTCAATAACCATTGAAAATAAGACGTACCATTGACGATCTTTGCCAACTCCACTGATAATGCTGATTTCGCTGTCCCCGCTGGCCCAATCATCAACATATGCTGTTTAGAAAGGAGAGCTACTAAAATTCCTTCTACTTCGTTTTCACGTTCAAAAAACTTTGCGTTTAATGCCTTTTTTATTTCATGTAACTTCTTTATATTCGTATCCATATAGACATCTCCTCAAATCATAATAGCGAATTATCGTTCTCTTTATGTAACAGTGTGACTGTAATATGAAGATTTTAACCGCTCATGCCGTAATTCTTTCATCACTCATGTACGAATCCACCTTGTATTCTTGTCTAACGTTATATACATAGTTAGAGCTTTGGATTTAGTAATCATGTATCGTAACCTGTCTATTTCTCTTACCCCTTTTAATCTTGATCAACTCCTCACACAAGTACTTTCTGAATGCAAGATGTTGATTGAAAGTAAAAGTACTCATGTTGTCATAATAAGTCATGAAGAAAAAATGATGGTGTCACACTTGCTTCTAAAGTAAAACTCAAAATAAACTTAGAAAAGTAAAACGATAACTACAGGTTCGAAGTAGAAATGATTCGCGTATCTCGATTAGTTAAATACCGTGATAACAAAAGAGGTTGAGGCAGAACAGAAAAAACGTAAAGGGAATGTCCTTTACGCTTTTTTTCTGTTCTTATCAGTAATTATTTATATATATTTTTTTAGAGTAGCAGAGTGTACCGGAACGGAGAAAGGCCGACTCCTGAGGGATCAGCGTGCGTCTTGAGACCCTGGACAGGTGCCTTAATTTCTGCAAAGTACACAGAAATACGGCAAAGCGAACCCTACGTTGTTCGCTTGGCTCA
>NZ_PDZE01000013.1:0-85261 GCF_002743415.1 Sporosarcina sp. P3 | reverse complement strand
CTCCTGAGGGATCAGCGTGCGTCTTGAGACCCTGGACAGGTGCCTTAATTTCTGCAAAGTACACAGAAATACGGCAAAGCGAACCCTACGTTGTTCGCTTGGCTCAAGCCACGCCCCTCGGAAAGCGTGCCTTTTTGAGTGCAGGGAAACGGGGTGAGATAGTTATGTCCCAGCCTCTTCCTTTCGCTTTAAATTGTAGGTAGTCTTGCACTTTATAAGAAACCGCACTACTCTATCCGATCTATGACTACATCCCCGTTCTAATCTAGTAGAGCAGTGATCCTACTTCCTGTACCAACCCACGCATGGAGATAGTTTACAGCCGTATTCCGATCAACTAAAACAGTTATTCGACCAAGTGACAGGAGGTCATCTGTTGATTTCACATAGAATCGCTTCTCTGTTTCTTCTTTTGTCTCCAAACACATGAAACACCTCTATTTAGTCAGCTTCCGACGGTAATCGCATTCCCTCGATTTTGTAAAGTAGATACTATACTCAATGCTGCAAGATAGCTTGTCTTAGGGTTATTTGGCATGGGTTCATTTTCAATTACTAAATTCATGTTACCGAAATCACCTTTTGCTTCAATAGTATGTGTGTTTTGTTGAACTTTCGGGTCCGCAATAACGCGTACTGCCGTCTTATCCGCGCCAAGTCCTGCAATTGATAATAATAATGCAACATTGACGTTTTTAGGAAACTTTTCAATAGCATCTATTGCCACACCATCAAAAATACAATCTTCTACATATTTCACATCCAGTCCCAATGATTGGTAGGACTTCCTAGTTGTAATGCGTACTTCCTTTAACCCACCTAATGAGTTGGCTGATTGCAGAAGATCCAGTCCACCAATTGCTCCTGAGGGTAGATAAATATGTTGCTGATTCTTCTGCGCGATTTCTTTCATTTCATTCAAAAACCCGACATCTTTAAGAGCCCCGATACTACTCAATATCAAGTCTTTCTTATTGTCCAGCACTTCTTCCATATGCTCCATCGCCACTCCCACCGTTGCAGCTTCCACGACTACATCCATAGGTGATTGAATGAACTCCTGAAAGTTTGTATAGAACTTTGCGCTATACTGTGATTCTAGCCTAGGTCCTACTTTTTGATTACGTCCGAATATCGAGACAATTTCAGCGTCTACTTTGCCATTCCTATTGATACTTTCTAATAGATACTGCGCAATATTGCCAGTTCCAATTATGCCGATTTTCATTTTTACAACACCTCTTTCATCAGTATATATACTATTCCAAGAAATAGCTGACTTTCTATTACCATACCCTTCCCATACATAAACAACACAAGGAAGGAATAAGATGATACCGATTTAGATAGATAAACTAGGGTGTATGTAGGGATGGCTAGTTATACAGATAATTACGAACGAGATACGTACGGTCTTATCGATTTTTGGGTGCGTAACAACTTCGAACACGGAGAGTTTTTCGATCGAGAAATCAGTCACCACGAGCTGGAATTAGCACGCGCCAATCAAGAAATGATTGACCGCATGGGAAAAATCTTTAAAAAGACTGAATCTAAAACTGGCGATATCGGATTAATTATCGATGAGGCAAAAAGCTCTACAAAAGAATTCGCTGATCTACTAATTCACACGATGGACCGTGCATTGCGTTGCGACGTTATTATTTCAACTCCTACTTCCCTTCTGGATCACATGATTCGAGAAGCTGAAGAAGCAGAGCGTGTGTTCAAATTAATTGAAACGAACTCTTACATTACGCCAGCTGATGCGACACTGCATGAAAACAATTTCTGGCTTCGTCAAATGCTCGACCACCTTATTTTTATCAGTCATTACGTAGATGCTTCCAACTATGAATTACATGATCAAGTGCGTGCAATGACAAGGAAGTTTGAAAACCTTCTGTTACAGGCTCAATCTTTGAAAACTATCATTCGTAGACCACGCAATGAAGTTTCACCCGTGTTGAATACATTCAATCAAATGGTGATCAAAGAAGCAAAGGCTCTGGAAGCTTTTAAGTTGGAATTAAGTGAACTGATCAAAGCCTGTGCCGCGGTTACGACTGCTCCGCCTGATTTGTTAGAGCATATTGCGAGAGAAGCGCATCATCTGTGGAAAAATCTTGAGGATCAAGTGGTTAACTAAATCACACGAAAACATGACGAGATATATTTCCTTGTCATGTTTTTTATATTCATCACATGAAATTCTACTACAGTAAAACTATTCTTCCTCAAGCTTCGTTATAGTAGTAGAGAGGCGGTGGTGGGAATGGATTCCGTGGAACTGGAACAGGTTATGGATCAATACGGGGAACATTTATTGAAAATGGCCTACTTCTATTTACGTGACCATGAACTGGCGAAGGATATCGTCCAGGAGGTGTTCATTTCATTTTACGAGAAATCGAACTATCAAGAACGAGGAAAGTTACGCGCTTATTTAACGAAACTAACAGTCAACCGTTGTAAGGATTATTTGCGAAGCTGGTCATTCAGACATTTGAAATTCAATAAAGAGTTGGTAGAAACCATACAAACTGAACATGATCGATTGATTCTAAAAGAAGAAAAGTCTGTGATTGCTTCTGCTATATTGGCATTACCTATAAAATATCGAGAAATTATACTGTTTTATTATTACGAAGAACTAACTACGCGAGAGATTGCTGCGTTTCTTGATCTGTCGGAAAACACCGTGAAAACGAGAATGACCAAAGCACGTATTTTGTTAAAAGATAAACTGTCAGCTGATTATTGGGAGGTGCTTTCCATTGAATAAGGTGAAAAAAAGTTTAGACGCTGCGGCGGGAGACGTTTTCAATGATAAAGAAGAATTAAAGCAACGAGTCCTTTACGATAGACGTAAACGTAAAAGGAGAAATCCACTTCCACTAGTTGCTTCAGCTATTGTTTTAGCTGCTATAGCATTTATCACGTTCAATGTATTACAAAACGGTTCTACTAGCACAAATGGTAGCGCATATAAAATAGACGAGACATTATATGATCTCATGCTTAAAAGCGAGCGGCTTGATCAAGAGGAGTCCGATGAATTACGGTACAGAGTCTTTCAAAGTATTCTAGAAATTGATTCTGTTATGGGTTACGCAGCTTCCCAAGGCTACAAAGAAGATTTAGAGGAAATCAATACAATAGTTAATGAGCAACAGCAAACATTTTTTGATGACTTTACAGAAGAACAAGCAAAAAAAATTGAAGTAACCCAAATGGAAAAGTTCGGCTACAATTATGACCAATACTTTAAAATCATTTTGACTTATACTCAGCGACACACAAATGCAATGAACTGGCTCGAACGTAATAAATCAAAAGACAAAACAACCCAACGACAAATACTAGACGCTTTCCAAAAAGAGCATCAACAAGTCATCACAGCATTCATGGAGAAGAAATCCATTCCAGATTTAACGGAAAAGTTTCGAACTCAGAAGTTAGATGGCGTGGTAGCATCTGCAGATCAAGGACAAGTATTGCTTGTGTTAGGGCTTGAACCAAAAGATTATGAGGGTCTATCTACGGATGAAATAATAGAGGCAGCTTATGAATCGGCCTGGTTCGACTCCAGCGAATCCTTTGATGGTATTCAACCTGATATGCATATTGAAATTACTTTTGATCCACTTTCATACGCTATCACTCAGCAAGAGCGTCCGACAAGATTCCATGACATAATCAAATGGAATGAATATGAAAAATGAAAAAGCGGTAGTCCAATTTTAAAGGACTACCGTTTCTTCACGTAACTCATTACTTCACTAGATATATACATTGGAAGTCAATATACTTAAAAACGCTCTATACTTATCTGAGTAAGTAAGTGAGTTTTATTTTACCACCGTCACAGGACAATCAACATGTTTCATTACTTTATGACTGACACTACCAAGTACCATTTCCTGAATAGTATTCAATCCACGACTGCCGATCACTAGTTTATCAATTTTCTTTTCATTGACATACTGAATGATTTCCTGACTGGGATTGCCTTTTAGCATGATCACTTTAGCATCGACCGCGGCTTCCTTGGCCATCGCTAAAATCGGATGTAATTTTTGCTCACGTTTTAATGATAGACTTTCAGGGCTTTGCGATAATAAACGTTCATCTTTGGCTTTGTTATAATCCTGGACATAGATAACTTCTAACGTGACTTTAGGTAAATACTCCGCCAGCATTATTGCGTGTTTCGCAGCACGCATTGCATTTTCTGATCCATCAATTGCTACAGCTATCTTCATACTATTCACTCCTTCACAATAATTTTTCATACAGTTGTTGGCTCGAGGAATTTAACCCCCGCATCGTGACGTTGATCCCCCTGCTTTCTAATTTGCTCACAACTTTAAAAATAGCACCTACAGCAGATTCATCCCACAACTGGCTATTTTCAAAGTCGATCGTGATCCTCTTTTCATTCACATGATCAAAAGCTTGAATAAATTTTGTTGTGGAAGCAAAGAATAGCGGTCCTTGGATTTTATAGACTCCATCGTGATTGGTTACAGTCACGCGTGAAATCTTCGCTACAAAGAATAATGCACTTAGAATAACTCCAATAACCACGCCAATTGCCAAGTTATGCGTATATAAGATGATAGCCACTGTAACAAGCATCACTACAGACTCTGAACGTGGTGCAGAGCGCAAGAACTTAAACGAACCCCAATTAAATGTTGTCGCAGCTACCATAACCATGACCCCAGCGAGAACTGGCATCGGAATTTTAACGACTACATCTCCCAGTACAATAATCAAGAACATCAAGAATACTCCTGCGGTCAGCGTGGACAAACGCCCTCTGCCCCCCGACTTCATATTGATCACCGATTGGCCTATCAATGCACAACCTGCCATACCTCCGAAAAATCCAGTGATGAAGTTGGCAATACCCTGTCCGCGTGCTTCACGGTTTTTATTACTCGGAGTATCTGTTATATCATCCAACACCTGTGATGTTAGCAACGATTCCAGTAAACCAACAATCGATAAAGCTAATGAATACGGTAAAATAATCTTCAATGTTTCAAAGTTCAACGGAATGTCTGGGAAAAAGAATGTCGGCAATGAGCTCGGCATCGTCCCTAAATCACCGATTGACTGCAACTTCACGCCGCTGAATAACGCAATTGCAGTCATGACGACAATGGCGATCAGTGGAGCGGGTATAGCTGTGAAAAAACGTGGTACCGCATATACCAATATCAATGTTGTAATGGCGAATACATATGTCATTGTACCAGCACCAACCAAGTACGGTAATTGCGTAATGAAAATCATTATTCCAAGCGCATTGACGAACCCAAGCATGACCGAATTCGGAATGAAGCGCATTAGATTCGCGACCCCTAATGAGCCTAGAATTAATTGTATTATACCTGTTAACATAGTTGCTGCCAGCACATATTCAAGACCGTGATTGGCCATTAAACTGACGAGTACTAGAGCCATTGCACCTGTTGCGGCAGATATCAGACCTGGACGACCTCCCACAAACGCAGTTATAACTGCAATAGTAAATGACGCATATAACGCTACACGCGGATCGACACCCACGATAAACGCAAAAGCTAATGCTTCCGGAATGAGCGCCAATCCTACGACAATCCCTGCCAATATATCCGCTCGCACATTCCCGAACCATTGTTGTTGTAATGTTTGCATATTGTTCCCCTCTCATGATGTCAGTCATTTTCCATGTTAGAATGTAAATAGCATAACATTTACAGTCCCATAAGTGAATGGTTTTGGGAGGAAAGGAATGAATAGATGAAGTATGGATATATACGGCCGACCGTATCTGATCAACAAGCAACTAATCAGTTAACGAGTCTAATAACAGATGAAGTTTACATAGAGGCACATGGCTTAGCCAAAAAAAGAACAGAACTTGAACGCTTATTTATGCAAATACAAAATGGGGATGAATTGTACGTTCAAAACATTGAAGTATTAGCTGACTCGCTTCAGCAGTTTCTTGATATTTTACGATTAGCAGAACGGGATCAGCTGATGATTTATTTTGTCGACGATGAGTTAACTAATCAATCGATGATGAATGCTACACTACTTCAAAATATTGAGTTTTTTACTAGTTTACAATCTATATTCTTAAGTCACTCTTCTACTTTTACCTTACAAGCTGCCAAGCAGGAAGGTAAATCAATCGGTCGCCCACGAAAGTCTGATGTAAATTTGCAACTTGCTTTTGAGATGTATGATAGTAAAGATTTTTCATTGTTTGAAATCAAAGAAGCAACAGGGATTAGTAAATCAACGCTTTATCGATATTTGGATGATCGCGTTTTAGTTGAAAAGGATGAATGAATATTCGGAGTACTTTATCTTCCATTTAAGATTTTAACTCTTATTTGCGAATTACTAATAGTTTTCTATAAAATCATACTTTATTATATCATGCATGTTGATTATCTAGTTTCTACCAATAAATAACTACAAAAAAAAGAAAGACCCTCTTGTACAATGTAAGTTACCACACCAACATTGACGAAACGAGGAATCTCTCATGAATAAGAATACCACGTCCTACAATCTGATTTAAAAATCTCTTTCAGAAGCAGAGCTCTAGGCTATTTTACTGGAATTTAACTATACAGATACAGCTCGGAAATGCACGGTTTCTACCGTCATTTCCTATTTAATTAGTGCCACAACCAATGAATGGAAGAGCCTGCACCACGCAGCCGATGTAGGGCCAAGTATAGGACTTATTTCTGTGGATCATTCATCACTGTCAAAGCATATGAAAACGTTAGATTATGCAATTATGAAACGTATTTTCGAGATCGTTGTTGGCAAGCTAAATCGTGCTACACGTCGCACGTTAATGATGAAGAAAACACTTCTTTCCATTGATTCGACAACCATTACTGTTGGAAAAACACGTTTACCCTGGGCTGTTTATCATGGCGAACGTTCGGGCATAAAACTACATGTTAGCTCCACAAATGAAACAGAGAAGCCTCTTCAAATCGTTGAAACAACAGGTCCCAAACATGACAGCCCTGTAGGTATAGGCCTTGCAGATAAACGCTTTATCTTAGTTTGTGACCGTGCATACTTTTCAATTGATAAGGTTGATCGTTACGTGGCTGAAAAAGAAAAACAACATTTTGTCCTCCGTTTAAAAGACAATATTCAATTGAATAGGAAGAAATCATTGAAAGGTATGCGGACTAAAGATTCTAACGTAACCGCTGATTTCACGTGCACACTCGGTACTCTACAGAAACAGATGAAGAAACGGCATCGCGTTGTACAATTTATAGACCATCGTGTAAAAGATATCTGCGTCGTGACCAGTTTAATGGACATAACAGCAGAAGAAATTGCCGGAATGTACAAATCTCGTTGGGCTATCGAGTCATTTTTCGTTAGATTAAGCAAAACTTGAACGTTCCTGTGCTGTTCGGAACCTCATCAAATGCCGTGTACAACCAGTTGTTCGCGGCTATGATTGCCTATGTTTTACTGAAATTTATCCATGTACAGGGTCGTAAGGTAAAGCACATAAAACCCTTGTTATTTGCAGGTTTTACACGCCTGTTTCTTTGTGGTGAGCTGCCAATTGAGTGGCGTATTCGTTTGAATGAAACCCTAGATTTTCATTGGAGGATCAATCAATCAATTAAATACTGTATAATTTTGGTTAATCAACACGCGTGTTATTATATATAACTACACCCTCAAAACTCATAAATAATATCTGGTTTTCAAATAGAGGCAAAAACAGTTGATTTGTGACAGACATTTCCGATATTTTCAACCTATGCTAGATGCTTCAGGAGAGCCAGCGTTCCGCTTATCATTTACAACCCACACTCCCTATACAGGGAGCGACTTGTTATTGATTTTGAAAATAGTCAGCTATGGGATATTTCAATCCACACTCCCTATACAGGGAGCGACAATGTGAACAATCAAATCAGCGTCGAATTCGGGGTATTTCAATCCACACTCCCTATACAGGGAGCGACAGTAGTGCTGTTTGCTTTTGGTTTTATTTTTTGTATTTCAATCCACACTCCCTATACAGGGAGCGACTTTTATCTGGTGGAAGTTTTGCGTATATCTTTTTATTTCAATCCACACTCCCTATACAGGGAGCGACAACCGTCCGTGTTTTTAAAGTCGTATATCATCAATATTTCAATCCACACTCCCTATACAGGGAGCGACTATGAATCAAACTGCATCACGGGTGGTGTTAGATATTTCAATCCACACTCCCTATACAGGGAGCGACAATACTGTCACGTCTAATCTCGTGCATTTTGCGTTCATTTCAATCCACACTCCCTATACAGGGAGCGACCCTTTGCTAATTTATAAAAGCCGATTGCATTGGCATTTCAATCCACACTCCCTATACAGGGAGCGACAAGCGCTTGATATTAAAGTAGATGATTTGTTCCCTATTTCAATCCACACTCCCTATACAGGGAGCGACTCCATGCTGTCGACTTCTTTAGCGTCTACGACAAGATTTCAATCCACACTCCCTATACAGGGAGCGACAAAGTCTTTTTTGTCGGCTTTCCCGTTACCTGTAATATTTCAATCCACACTCCCTATACAGGGAGCGACAGAGTTTCTGATAACATCTAACACTTCCGGTTTATTTCAATCCACACTCCCTATACAGGGAGCGACCTCATGTTCCTTTTCTCTACTCACTTTAATAGAAGATTTCAATCCACACTCCCTATACAGGGAGCGACTCCGTTTAAAAACGAAATCTTTTTTATTAAGTACGATTTCAATCCACACTCCCTATACAGGGAGCGACTCCTTCATAATCGGATCACATGTAAAAGTCACCGTATTTCAATCCACACTCCCTATACAGGGAGCGACGATTTTCGCCCCTAATTCAATTCCAATGGATAAGACATTTCAATCCACACTCCCTATACAGGGAGCGACACTTGCAAGTGGCCGACATATCCGGCGGTTTGAAAATTTCAATCCACACTCCCTATACAGGGAGCGACCGCAATATGTAGACAAAATAGTAACAGTAAGTCTACATACTGTTCATTTCATTATAACTCATTACATAAAATGTCAAAACTAATCCAATACCCCGGTATTCCACACTAATAATGTGCGAACCTACCTGGCTTTTCATGTTCACTTAGGGTTCGCATATTAGAAGATCAATGGTCCTTCTACTTTAATAGATGGTTTCGCACCAATATGTTTAACTTTCGTATCATGATTATTTCCTAGACGGTAATATCGAAGACTATCGATCTTAGGATCCATAATCTCTTCTAGCTCAATTTCTAATTGCCTTAATTGGGTACTGTCTACGATGCATTCAAATACAGAGTTTTGTACACGCACACCATATTCCTCACACTTTTTTGCAATTCTCCGCAAGCGCTTTTTTCCACCATCAGTGAGAGTCTGAACGTCGTAAGTTACTAATACGAGCATACGGTTACACCTACCTTATTAATATTGGAGGATACGCGTCAAGATCTCCACGTAAATGACGTGCTAATAATAATGCTTGTACATGAGGAATCAATCCCCAAGCTATTTTTTCTTTTAAAAAAGGATGAGTAATGATTTGTTGTTTTTCTTTTTGCCATAGTTGCAAGAAACTTCTTCTAGCTTCATCCGTTAAAATAACTGCACCATTTTCTTTGAACGCAAAATCACCACTTTGTAGTTGCTGTCTATTAATCACTTTTAAAACAAAGCGATCTGCAATTAATGGACGTAATTCTTCCATTAGATCTAGTGCAAGTGAATTTCTTCCAGGACGATCACGATGTAAAAAACCTACATATGAATCTAATCCAACCCCTTCTAAAGCAGCTGCAGTTTCAGCAGCCAGTAGTGAATAGGAAAACGATAGCAGTGCATTGACTGGATCTAGTGGCGGTCTTCGATTACGCCCTTTGAAAAAGAAGACGTCTTTCTGCTGTAATATTGATTCTTCAAATACGCTATAATAAGCGCTTGCTGCATTTCCTTCTATACCACGAAGTTCTTCTAAATTATTGCATTCACTCACGACTTTCCTTGACTGTTTCAATCTTTCAATGACTTTTTTCATATGGTCAACGTCTACTCTTAGCGCATGATCTCTTATTGTCCGCTTTAGTAATTGCTCACTATTAAATATTTTCCCTATGATCATATTACTCGCAATACGAGCACATTCTTGTTCATCATCAGCTAGTCGATACTGCTTTCTACGAAGTGTCACATTTCCGTTTAGTTCACCTGTTACTCGCCCACGAAATCTACCGCTACTAGAAAAGAAGGTTAAACTGATATTCTGATCCATACACTCTTTCATCAAGGCTGGGCTGGCACCTTGATGTCCAAATGTACAAATTGCTTCTATATTGTGTAATGGTATACGCGCTAATGATTCATTTGATTTAAGTAAATTTAGATTTTTACCCTTTAACGCAAGATAAACCTCGGGATCTGATACATATACTGTATTCAATAGTTGCTTCATTCCGTTAACATCCTATTCATATAAGTCGATACCTTTTCACGTTCCATTAGTTCCGGCAGACAACGATGACGAAGCGAACATTGTAAGCAGTGCTTTCCTGTTTTAACACGTGGTGTATGTCGTCTTTTATAATATTGATGCATTTCATTTGTTAGTTCTTTCACCTGCATTTTAATTTCTTCAGTAATTATTACAGGTTCTCTACGTTTAATTTCGTGATAATAGAGAGCAGCTTCTTTAATGCTTGTACCAAGCATTTCCTCTAGACAAATCGTTTGTGCGGTCAATTGAAGAATATCTGCATCATGACTTTTCGGCTTTCCACGTTTATATTCAATAGGCTTCACTCGATATAGACCTCTTTCTTTATCAAGTGGAACCCCGTTGATATCTTCAATAAACTCTACCATATCGCATATCCCGCTAATCCCTAAATACTGCGAGTGTACAGGTAATGCTCTTACATAAAGAGTATCACCACGTTTTTCTCTAGTGTAAGGATTATCTACTTTTTCATGGAGATAGTTCCCTTCAATCGTCAGTACATTTTCTTCCCACTCTTGTTCAATGTGAATGAGTGCCCACTGCCTTCTACAAAATGCAAAGTGTTGTATACCCGACAGCATTAAATAATCTTCTTCTTTATAACCCAGCATATTCTTCTACAGAAAGCCCCTCTAATGGTGTCGCGGTTATTTGATAATTTTCTATAGAAGGCTTAACAGCTTCACTTGTTTTTTCTACTTTAACTGCACGATGCACAGCTGCAGAAGAATATTGTCCTAATTTCGAATTATGCTCCCACCAAAACACTTTATTGACTTCCATACTTCCGTCAGGCCTTGCTGAAGATGTATCGTTTGCAAATAATGTCTTTAATGCTTCTTTTAAACTTTCAGCATCCTCATAAGTAAAACCTGTGCGCTCCGCAAGCTGAGGATTTATGCTGCCATAGAATACATAAACACCAAAATCAACACGATGCTTCATACCCATCGTGTCAGATGTTTTTTGACCCGGATCTTTTTCGTTAGTTGTTGAGTTCACACTTTTCGTGATTTGCATGCTTGTTACATCAACTGGTTCAATACTTGTCGCCGTATGAATTGATACCGGACCACGAATACCAATAGACATCTTTGCACCTTTAAAAGCAAATACTTGTCCAAATGCGCGCACGTCATACCAATTTTCAGATGCAAGCATTTCCGCTGTTTGCTCATCCGTTCCAGTTGCTTTCGCTTTCGCCAATAACTTCTTCAATTCATCCACTGATTCTACACGGTCTTTGATACTGCGGTATGCGTCTGTTCGCCTTTCATCGGATTGTACTAATATAGGTTGCCCTTCATCTTGAAGTCGATTTCTTAATTTACGTTTAATAGCAACATCTGAAACTTCTCCATGACCAAAGAAGTCTTGACGTGGACGGTTTCCGTTAAGTGGGTCACCATTTGGATTGGCTTTATCTACCGTAAATACTACTGCAAAGTCTATTTTATTTTTCAATACTGACATGTTCTTTTTCCCCCTTTTTTGTATACATCTCTTGGATTTGACTGCTGTATCCTAGTAAAAACACTGGACCTAATGGTGCGTCCGTCATTTGCTCTACTGTTAGTTGATCTTCAATCTTTTGTATAAGCATTGCGTAATAACCTGCACTACTTCCGGATCGTTGAAAATAAGGTGAAAGCTGTTTACGAATGACCATCCATGTACGAGCTGGATGTTGAGAAAATGCATTGAAATAGCGTGTTGCATTAGTTGCTCTATTTTCATCACGCTCTCTTAAAACACTTCGTTCCATAACTTCTGCAACTCCAAGTAAGCGGCCAAATAGGTAATCACGCGAATTATTTTCTTCTTGAATAGCCACAGTGTATCCCTCACTTTCATGTTGTTTATTGATAAGTGCACAAGCAATCTGTAACGTTGCATCCCATGATTCCATCGTATTTTTAAAACTGAATGGATTTTTCACTCGGTTATAAATCAACGACACTATATCATTTGGCAATGGTTTGTTCTCCACAATACAAGGAAGCATTCTTGTGTAAAAGTCTTTTTTAATCCTGCTGTCAGCTTTACTACCATATACCGCTTCCGCCAATCGATAAGTGGATGGTGTCCCAATAAAAGTACTTATTTTGTTTGTAGATGGATCTTTGTACGTTTGCAACCACTTACATGTATTATGCCAACGAAGTATTGCGTCTAAAAACAAATCTATGCTTAACTCTTGATAGTAAACAATAGCAAGACGACCTTTTCCTTTTGTAGCTGTGTCAAGTGCCATGACGATTACATTCTCAAGGTGGTTTTTACTTAGCGTGTGACGCATCCCTTGTATAGCTTTGTTTAATTCTGTCGCCACTACCTCTTCTGTATCGGCAAGTTGCTTAGCCTGATCCTCGATATCGTTCGCAAATATATCCTCAAAGTTTTCACCACAACTAGCATAAAGTTCTCTAGTCCCATTAAATTGGCTAGGAATTTCTGTTTGCTCTTTACCAAATGTTACAAAATAGCGGGAATCTACATAGGTACTCTGCCTCTGGATTAGCCATCTTAATGCATGGTGCGCTTTTTGAGATGTATCGTAACCGATTTGCACAGCTTCTGTAGGCTTGGCAAAGCGTCCCCTATAAGTAAAGCCCTTTTTATCATTTCCAGAAATCAGTTTGGACATATCGCTCGAATTACAAATTTTGGAACCGTGTTGTGTTGTTAACTTAGTTCGTTCACCTGTGATGTAACATATTCCATTTTCCATCTTGTATGTTTCATTCAGAAAATAAATAAAGTCTTTAAATAGAGCCTTGTCCTCCCATATAGCTGGATCCTCTGCGGTCTTGTGTAGCACATCAAAACGTACAAACGCTGCCAATACCTCTGATGGTACCACTTTATATATATCTGGCTTATCACCCTCCAAAGATGTTGACCATTTCTCTAATATTTTCCCATCAGTGTTTAGACACAATATTTTTGCATCAACTAAATCTCTAATTACATGACCTTTTGAAATATATTGATAAACGGCTTGTACCTTGTTCGAGACACCTTCCGTTTCAGACCATTCTTTCATTTGCTTTACATACGCTTTATAACGATCTGCATATTTGGGATTTCCACCGAATCGTACATAGTCACCCGCAACATAACCCAATCTATCATGTATAAAGTGAGGTGCAATCTTATCACCACTTCTATTTGCAGAATTAGGCGTCGAAGGAATTATTGTGAAGGAGTTCTCCTTGCTTACCACTTTTGAACTATGATAGTCGCCATCTTCGGTCAGTAGGATTTCTATATGTGCATCTGCAAACACGTGTGATATAGGCAATAGCGTCATACGTTGCTTTCTCCGCTCTTCAAACTTACCCACTTGACCTTTGTTGTGATCATACACATCAGCCAGCTTCTTCATCCAGCTCATCTGTCCACCTCCTCAAAGATCATTTCGTGTTCTTCCTCAACTGAAGTAAAGTTGATGCCTTTATCAAATGATTTCATTGGTTCTTCATGAATCACGCGGATAACCTCACACTCTTCTGGTCTATTGAACTGTATGATGCCGTCTTTCATTACAGGTACACATAAACGCGCCTGAAACGATTTTTTGTCACCTTCATCAGGATAAGTAAAGCCATGGAACATTTGTCCAAAACTGATTTCACCATACTCATCATAAAACCCTTTACCTTCACCGAACGTACATGCTTCCACATATCCTTGACACTCTCTTGTGCCTAAATAAATATCCCGTCTGCCACCTCTGTCGACAGAACGCTTAGCTATATTGTGATGTTTATGCTCGTTACGATCGTATGCTAAATCAGGCCTGTTTTCGTTAAACTCAAAATGGGCACGAACTTGATACATTGGATTACGCAAATAAGTGTAATACATTAAGTCATTCGCTTCACTTTGATACTTGATTGGGCGCATCGCTTTTACTTCAGTTTGAATAGGATTCATCACTCGCACTTCGTCGATATACCACGTAATAGTTGGCTTCCAATAAATTGACTCCGTAATTCCTTTTAATGCTTGATAGGTCGGAACTTGATACGTAAACTTTTCTCCTCCAATTCGTGTTACTGGGTCTGTGAAAAGTCCGTATTTTGCGTGTACAACAAATTCGATCTGGTTTCTCATGCCATTCACCTCCCTTAATAAATTTGCGGTTCAACTTCCGCCTTACCTTCTAAAGTCACACCGTATTTTATATCGTAAGCTTTCTCTTTCAGGCAAAAAATTGAGTCTTCATATAAAGATTCTATTAGTCCTTCTTTACTTAAGATTCGTAACTCATGTGTGTAAAGATTCACGCTATATTGCTGTGCTTTTTTAATAAGCTTGTTGAATTCCTTAAAATCATGAATCTTTTCATTTAAACTGGCAATTAAGTCTTTTCCAGCCGCCCCATATGGCACTAACACGGCTGTGGTAGGAGAATGAATTGCTTCGAAATATTTTTCAATCGTTTTAAGCATCCCTGATGAATTAGTTTTTTTCGGACGTTGTGCAGCGAGGCTTCCTTTTAATAAAGTGAGTAAATTGTAATCTGATCCTTCAGGAGTAATTAATATCTCGCTTTTTGCTTGTGCTAGAAAGTGTCTAAAATAAGTTTCAATAGTTACTGGGTGGAGTAAGCGTTCTACGAATTTAGGATTTGATAAAATATAATTATCAGTTACTTCAGCGCCAATACGTATTTCAGGCAATTTAGACAAATTCTCATCTTTTGCACGAATTACATAAACTTCGCCGAGTTTCCTTTCCGCATTTCGATTACATCTACCCGCTGCTTGCGCGATTGAGTCTAGGCCTGAAAGTGAACGAATTACAGATTCAAAACTTATGTCCACGCCCGCCTCAATTAGTTGAGTACTGACACAAACTACTTTTTGTTTACCTAGCCTACTTTTAACATCTTCCAGTACTTCCTTACGGTGTACAGGGCACATAGAGGTACTTAAATGTGCAATATACGTATCCTCAAGCTTATCCAATTCTTGAAACAATTTTTTCACTGCAGTTTTGGTATTTAAAATGATTAATACTGAATTCAGCTCTTTCAATAGTTTTTCAGTAAAATTCGCTATCCGTATTGCATTCCAGCCTTCAGGTTCTACTTTTGAAATAATATTCACACGTTTAAACGCATCTACTACTTCATCTAGATGAGGAATCATTTCTGGCTCTTTTGGTAAAAGAAGCGGAACTTCTATTTGTTTAATTGCTGCATGGTTGGCAGGTTGTGTTGCTGTGCAAAGGACAATACTACTATTTCCAATGACTTGTAAGAAGTTAACGGACGCGTGAAATAGCTCTTTATGTTGATAAGGTACAGATTGCACTTCATCAAAGATAATAATTGCGTTCGTCATATTATGTAGACGGCGACTCTTTCTCGTTCCTTTTTGATAGAAAGCATCTAAATATTGCACCATCGTAGTAAAAATGATGGGGTAATCCCAGTTATCCCTACCAAGTTGCATACTTTTATGATGTGGATGGTCATAAAAATCTGTATCATTATCTAGCGCAGTATCATCTATTACGTTAGCATGATGCTCAAGTACTGCGTCAGGTTGTTTTATAATAGCTCGTACTTCTTTTGCATTTTGCTCAAGTATTGTCGTGTAAGGTACTACATATATAATTCGGGACTTATTATACTTCTTCGCATGTTTTAACGCATAACGAAGACTAGCATATGTTTTTCCGCCACCCGTTGGTACTGTAAGTGTGTAAATAGCCGATGGAAAATCCGCGATCTCGTCGCAACTTTCAGACATATCATTACGTAATGCATTGATTCCCTTACTATTTTTCTCCCACTCCGTTACAGTCTCCATTAAATATTTATAGCCTTTTTCGAATACAACTTTATTGTTTCTAATAGGATCACTGCTATTCTCCTCGAAGCACCTTGTATTCGTTCGGTCAGCATCTATTAGACAACTAAAGACTAGTTTTTGCATAAGTGTTAAATATATATTAGGATTTTTTCCAAGTAACTTTACTTTTTGAATAAAATTTTTCATTTCTATTTTGGCTTCGTTAACAAGTGTTTTAACTCTTTCCACATTACCTAAAACGCCTTCAAAGTTTGCTACAACTTCATCATAATTAGGTAACTCACTGTTTGTCACACGCCTTAAAAAATCAGACGGTTTTAAATCTGGCTGTACAAAGTTTTGCATTCCAGAATGATGGGATAAGACAGCCATCCCAACTGTCTCCACAACATAGTCTTGCAAAAGGTCTTTTCCATTAAATTTTTCAAATAAATATTTTGCACCCGCAGTCGAGTGATCAATTTTCTCTCCGGCAACCTTATTTTCTAGTACAGCTGCCTTTAGGTAATTAGTAAAATGCAATGTAAGTTTACCCATATCATGTAAATATCCTGATAGTTCCGCATGTGCTCCTAATCCAACTGATTCTCCATATGAACGAGCCAACTTAGCTACCGCTTCCAAATGTTCTTGAACAGACTGTTCCGTAAAATCACTTTGACGAATATGAGCAATAAGCATAACTCCCACCTCCGTTTAATATTTGTTACCAGATTAGGTAATTATCATCAATACTAATGTATCATATCCTTACATTAATTTTCACAATTTTTAACATTTTTATATTAAAGCTGTAATTCTGCTGAATATAATGAGCAAAAACATATATTGTCTATCATCTTCTAAGCTTTTATTATTTTTAGTTCTATATTTATAATTATGATATATGAATAATCCGATATGTCAAACTATTTTCGCAAATAAAAACCCCCTGGAATGTTCCAAGGGGTTTTTACTACTACTCATTCATACTTATACATATATTTTCAATCCACACTCATTGTTAATGAGCGACATTTACTTATCTATAATAACATCAGATATACACCATTTACAGTCTGAAAATACCATTATTTATCGTTTTGATTGCGTAGCCCAATAATTCTCACGTTTAATTTCTAATACATCATACACCGCCACAAATGCACTTTTGTCTACTTCACGTATAAAGTCATTCTTTTTAATTTCTTCAAGTCTATAAACGATACAAGTGATTTCCATGAATTTCTGACTCGTGTGACCGTCTTGTACTACGTCCTAAACGCTCCCGTATTTCATCCACCATTACTTCAGATTTATAGATCATAGTTTTAAATTTTTTAAAACCACTAAAACCTACTTCCACAATGGGAATACCTTTCGATGCAATGAAATAAGCAATTGCCGACATAATTGCTCCTGTTAATCTAAAACCAAAGAAACGATAATAAAGCCAAAAATATTAAATTGCTAATTCCAAAAGGTGACTTTCTTGAAAGTAATACCGCCAGCCTATCAATACCATCGAGCGCATCCCGATTACGCAATGCCACTCCTATTCCAACTCCTATAATGATTCCACTGACGACTGATAGTGATGTGATTATTTTACCATCTGTTTATAGCCCATGAAAATAAACGCTATATTTAGCACTGCAATTAAGATTCCTAACGGCAAACCAAACAACTGAGATACCAGGATGCTCAGACTCGTCACTCCGCCATCCGATACATTATTGGGAATCAGAACGGATTCTAGACCATAAGCAGTGATGATAGATCCAATAAATACGAAAAACACTTGAAATACAAGTCAAAGTTTATTATATAGCTGTTTAGTAATTACTTTCATCATTTCACTTCTTTCATCCTGAACGAATACTAATATCCTTGTTTACTATACCCCTTTTTTCACCATGTCTATTCCACTATGAAATATTATTTTTCTGCATCAACTATCCCACTGAAAGTTCTCCCACAATAGTATCAACATAAACAATAGTCTATATAACTATTAGTAGACTGTAAGTTAATTTGCAGTTATAGTTAAAAGTATCTATAGTCAATTAAATCATTAGGAGGCGTGATAGATCATGTTTACATTCAAAAGCATCCGAGGAAAACTATTGACCGGTTTTTCCATAGTTGTAGTTCTGATTATTTTACTTGGCATATTTATTTTCTCTACACTTCATGCGAATAACGAAGCGACAAGAAATATTCTAGAAAAGGAATTGCCACTATTGATTGCAGATGAGCAACTATCGCTTGACATGGCAAACCGGATCTCCAGTTCGAGAGGATTTATTCTGACAGGGGAAGCAAGTTATAAAGATTTATTTGATACATATACAGAAGATAGTGAAGAGCATCAAGCCACTATTAAAAAAATAGGAACTTCCGACGAAACAATGGATTTAATGAGAAGAACTGTTGAATGGCGTGAGTACGTCTTAGAGAATGTATTCGCTGAACATGCACGCGGTAACAAAGAGCTAGCAGAACGTAATCTATTGGCAGTTAATGATGACGCACGTGAATTAATGACTTCGTATGAAGAAGCAGCGCAAAATCGAGAAATGATTATTATTGATATTGAAAAGAATTTACTTTCTAGTGGAAACAACACATTAATTCTAGTCACTAGCATCATTCTACTCGTTATTCTTTTAAGCTTGGCAGTTGCTTTATTCACTGCAAATTCTATATCTAAACCGCTTCACACTGTTATGAAGCGCATGAAATTAATAGCAACAGGAGATTTAAGTAGCCCTCCTTTAGAAACAAAGTTACAGGATGAAATTGGACAACTGATTGAATCTACAAATGAAATGAGTAGCAATACACATAATCTATTGGACGAAATTCACATCGTGGCACAAACAGTTTCTTCTCAAAGTGAAGAATTGACACAGTCTGCGGGTGAAATTAAAGCAGGTACAGCACAAATCGCTACAACTATGGAAGATCTGGCATACGGCACAGAATCGCAAGCTACCAATGCAAGTAGCTTATCAACCTCAATGGAAAATTTTGTTGCAAGAATAATGGATGCCAATGAAAACGGTACTTATATTCACCAGTCATCAAATGAAGTACTTTCGATGACAAACACGGGAAGCGAAGCGATGAATACTTCTTCTAAGCAGATGAAAGTTATCGATCAGATTGTTCATGATGCAGTTGTAAATGTTGAAGGATTGGACAAGCATACTCAGAATATTTCCCAACTCGTAGCTGTGATACAAAATATTGCAGCGCAAACTAACTTATTAGCATTGAATGCAGCAATCGAAGCTGCACGTGCTGGTGAACACGGTAAAGGGTTTGCAGTTGTAGCCGATGAAGTACGAACTCTTGCAGAACAATCTTCTGAATCTGTTACGAACATCACTGAAATCGTCAATAAAATTCAAAGCGAATCTAGTTCAGTAACAAATTCTTTGCGTGAAGGTTATAAAGAAGTTGAAGAAGGCACAAATCAAATTGAACGTACGGGCGAAACATTCCATAAGATCAGTGCTTCTGTAACTGAAATGGTCACACGTATACAGACTATTTCTAATGACCTGCAAAACATATCTGAAACAAGTCAGGAAATGAGCGGTTCGATCGAAGAGATTGCTGCAATTACTGAAGAATCTGCTGCGGGAGTTGAACAAACATCAGCTTCTTCCCAACAAGCAAGTAGCGCTATGGAGGAAATAGCGAGTAATTCTAATGATTTGGCCCAATTGGCTGAAGAACTTAATAATCTTGTCCGAAAGTTTACCTTATAGAAAGAAAAAGCGTCTGCTATTGTGCAGACGCTTTTTCTTCATGTACTTTATTTCAGATAGTTCGCTTTCCACAACCCATTTAGGATATTCCGCTAACGGTAATCCAAATACTCTTTGCTTTCCATCGGATGCATATTAATCAATTAAACAACGAAAAGTCGGTCTATTACTTTTACTTTACTTCTATTTGTCCCATCATTCCATTGTCTTCATGTTCTAAAATATGACAATGGAACATATAGACACCTTTATGTTTGAATTGTATAGCGATTTTCACTTTTTCTCCCGGATGAACAGAAACAGTGTCTTTCCAACCTCTTTCGTTTTCCTTTGGTTCCACACCATCTCTTGAGAGTATTTTAAATTGTGTACCGTGAATATGGAATGGATGAATCATACCACCCATCATATCTTTCTTATTGTAGATTTCCCACACCTCAGTGACACCTTGCTCTTGTGTGAAATCAATTCTTTGAGGATCGAATTTCTTTCCATTGATTGTCACATGATCCATCATGCCAAACAGTTCAATGTTTTTTGTGACCGGCATAGCTTTTTCTTCATCTGTCACAGAAAACTCATTCAACTGTTTCACTGCTTGTGTACTCGCTACCTCTTGATCTAATACTTCAAACGGTAGAAGGATGGATCCATCTTCATTAATTAATGATAAATCATTTAGCGAATTGAGCTGTGAAAAATCAATGATAATTTCTGCTCGTTCTGCTGGTGTCAAGGTAACTTCGTTCAATGTGACGGGTTCATTCAAAAAGCCGCCATCTGTCGCGATTTGAACAAACGATTCACCCGTATTTAGCTTGAATGTGAAGTTCCTCGCATTCGATCCGTTCAGCAAGCGAAGACGCACTTGTTCTTTCCCTACTTTTAATACGGGATTTACTGTGCCGTTAACTAATAATGTATCACCTATCGTCCCATCCTCATTCATCACAGCTTTATAATCTAATTGATGTTGGTCATCGAAAATCCGGTCTTGGAAAACTAAAGGAATGTCATTCTCTCCATATTGTTTAGGAATTTCTAACTCGGCTGAATTAGAATCTTCAATATAAATCAGTCCTGCTAAGCCTTTATATACTTGTTCAGATGTCTTGCCCTCTGGATGGGGATGAAACCATAAAGTAGCCGCCTCTTGTGTGACTTCAAATTCTATTGTCTCTTCTTCACCTGGACTGAGTGTTTTATGTGGTCCGCCATCTGCTTCGCCAGACACTTCTAAACCATGCCAATGAAATGTTGTTTCTTCATCTAATTCATTTATCGTATTTATTTTTACAGTTTCACCTTTTGTAAATTGTAGAACAGGTCCTAATAAATCTCCGTTATATCCTAAAGTTTCTGTAGTCACATTATCAAGTATATTCACGCTTCCCTTTTGTGCCTTAACAGTATATTCGGTACCTACTGTCGTTTCACTAGTTAATAAGGGTGGGATGTTTATTTCATTCTCACCAGTCGAATCTTTTAATCTTACTACATTATCATGGCTCATATGTCCATTACCCATTGTCGAACCATCCATCATAGAATGCTGTTCATTGCTAGTCTGGTTCATCATATGTTCATTACTCTGTTCATTCGATTGCACATCACTACTGCATCCACTGATCAATAATGCACACAATGAGAATATAACAACTTGCTTTTTTCTACTCATCTAAATATCCCCTTTATCTATTGTCATCAAGGGTAGTATAGCTGATACATGTGGAAAAACTATGCACATTCCATACTTATGGTCGTGTAAATGAAATTTTCTCCACACAAAAAGGATACCCAGGTATATTACTATCCTGGTATCCCTCACTTTGTAATTAAAATCTAGATCTAGATGGTTTTTTCATTGGTGCTTTATTCAACAGGTAGGATATAAACGTATCATCCTCAAGGTTCGGATTCGATGAGTTCAGTAGCAATGCTAAGTTTTTCGCATCATCAAGTGCCCTGTGTGCGTTCTGTACTTGAATCCGATGCGCTCTTAGTAATTGTTGAAGCTTACCATTCTCAAAGCCATAATTTTTCCATTTAATTTGTCTGACAGAACAATACCAGTCCATGTCGAGAGTTTCCGGTAATAGTCTACTGACAAAGCCTCTGTCAAATGAAGCATTATGCGCCACAATTCCGTCTGCCCGATCAAGTATGGATAGAATTCTGTCCATGTCGAGCGACTTTCCCCTTACCATCTGATCGGTGATGCCAGTTAGTTTTGTGATCATCGGCGTTATAGAATAGAACGGCTCTTGAAACTCACAATACTCATCGGACACCCGAACGATCCGGTTATTATCATATTCGCCAAGCATGACACCAAATTCAATTACATCGCTTGCCTCTGCTCTCATACCTGTAGTTTCTACGTCAATGAACGCTATATGTTTCGTCATGTAAAAACTCCTTTAACTCTATTTAAATTCGTATATTGCACGCGATTAGGATCAATTTATATCCTATTAGTATATCAGGATTTCAACAAACTGTAACGAAATTAACTCGCATTGTCATTAGCACGCCATCTACTTTTTGAAGTGGTTGCCAGACAAATTGGAGTGCTGTATAATAGGACTGCTTACATAATTGTCCGTACGGGTGCTTGAGAGAATCAGGCTGAGATAGCAGATCGATCCACTGCTGACCGTTAATCTGATCTGGGTAATGCCAGCGTAGAGAGCGTGATCGATGGAATTTATACAGGAATCTCTTTCCTTCCTCGGCCGTCTGCTCTTCAGACGGCTTTTTCGTATAGTAAAATAAGAGGGAGTGGAAGAATTTGAAGAAGTTAAAGTTTACCGATTTATTGATCACCATCATGATTGGCGTGGTCTTTGGAGTGTTGATGAAGTTTTGGGATGATTTATATACTGTCATAAAACCGATCATGCCTGTCGCGCGTCAATTGCTTTACGGTATGTGGTTCATGGTAGGGCCGTTCGCCTTTTTATTATTGCGGAAGCCTGGTACTGCACTCATCGCAAGTCTTGCAGGGGCTTCATTGTCTGCATTTGCTGGTCATGGTATTGAAGTATTAATGTACGGATTCGTACAAGGACTGGCTGCAGAATTACTATTCGCCGCATTTCGTTATAAACGCTATTCCATTTTAATTGCTGGGCTAGCTGGAATTGCTTCATGCCTTGCAAGTTTTGGTCTTGATTTAATTTATGGGTATGCTGCACTCGAAACATGGGCACTCATTGTGAAATATGGATTACGTGCAATCAGCGCATTCATCTTTACGGGTATTTTCGCTGTACTTATTGTAAGAGCGCTAGAAGCAACAGGCGTGACGTCGTTAATTCGACCTGTTGATAAGAAAGAATATACGTTGCTTGATCAGTAAACGCGGAGGAATGATCCAACTATGAATAACATCGGCGTTACCGATTTACGGCTAAAGTTTCCAGGAGAAGATGCTTTGCTTTTTAAAGATTTCTCCTTCTCTGTTCAGCCTGGTGAAAAAGTTCTCATGCTGGGTCCTAGCGGTTGTGGGAAATCTACTTTACTCCAAGTATTGAGCGGGATTATACCAAATTCTATCGAACTGCCAATGAAAGCAAAAGAGATTCAGTTACCTGACTCATGGGGGTTTGTTTTCCAAGACCCGGATACACAGTTCTGCATGACCTATGTAGATGAAGAACTCGCATTCGTGTTAGAAAATCTTCATGTGCCGCGTGAAGAAATGGCACCTCTTATTGAAGAAGTATTGAACCGTGTAGACTTGCATGTAAAAGACCCCCATACGTCTATCAATGAACTGTCTCAAGGTATGAAGCAGCGGTTAGCATTGGCTTCTGTTTTATTACTAGAACCTGACGTGTTATTTCTAGATGAACCATCTGCATTACTAGATCCGGAAGGCACGCAACAAATTTGGACTTCTATTAAAGAAGCTACTGCCGATAAAACCGTAATCATCGTGGAGCATAAAATTGATTTGATTGCGGACTGGGTAGATCGCGTTGTGCTGTTTAATGATCACGGTGACATGATCGCAGACGGTTCACCTAAAGAGATCTTCGCAAACTTCCAGGAAGAACTGGAACGTTACGGCATTTGGTACCCCGGTGTATGGGAAGAATATAAAATGTCCGAAACATTTCAATCGATGTTGAGAAATCGTCAAGCAGTTGCATATCAAGAGAAACTTCAGATTCAAGACTTTCACGGCTATCGTGGTCGAGTGAAGAAAATTTCTGTCAAACAGGCGACCGTACAGGCTGGTGACTGGATTACGATTGTCGGAGAAAATGGCTCTGGTAAAAGTACATTGCTCTTATCACTCATGCAATTACTTCGGACTGACGGTATCTACGAAGTAAACGACGTACCCATTGTGTGGAAAAAGAAGAAGCGCCAACTCCCGAAAGGTATGTCACTCGTCTTTCAAAACCCTGAACTACAATTTGTGACGAACTCAATTAAGGAAGAGTTAACCGTATCTTTGCACGGTATGCCAAAAGCAGATGCCGATCGTTATGCGATGGAATTGATACAATTATTTAACTTGCCTGATTCTGTTTCCCGTCATCCTTATCAGCTATCGACGGGTCAAAAGCGGCGTCTGAGTGTAGCAACTGCGCTTACTCCTGATACAGATATCTTGTTGCTTGATGAGCCTACTTTCGGTCAAGATGCGCGAAACACATTCGCCATTCTTGAGAAGCTAGAACAGTTGCGCACTGAAGGTATGACCATTTTGATGATTACGCACGACACGGAAATTGTAAAGAGCTTCGCCACAGCCGTTTGGACTGTAATAGATGGCGTATTGCATACAGCTAATGAAGCAGGAGGTGCGAAGAATGTTCAATTGGTTCACACCTAAACGCAAGACCTGGTTATTCCGAGTCAATCCCGCGTTAAAATTCATCGTATTTTTTGCATTCTTGATTATTACGCTTGTAAATCAAAGTGTACCTTTTGCTATCTCACAAGCTGTTTTATACGGAATACTATTTTATATCTTCAGCGGCTATTCATGGAGGAAACTTTTAATTCTTTCGATTCCGCTAGTCATTTCTTTCCTGTCTACTGGATTGACGATGTTGTTGTTCGGTAAGGGTGAAGCGGTATTGTGGCAATGGGGGTTACTCAAGATTTCCGAAGAAAGTATTCAACATGCGCTATTGCTCGGAAGTAAATCACTTTCATTCGGATTCGTTGGCTTTACGTTTATCTTAACAATCCAACCCGTGCTATTCTTTTATGCTATGATGCAGCAGTTCCGTCTGCCTTCCAAATATGCGTACAGTTTTATTGCGGCTTTTCGTTTAATTCCTGCTGTAACTGAAGAGCTACAAATTCGTAGGAATGCGTTGCAAGTACGTAATATTCAATTTTCAAAAGGGATTAAAGGGATATATGAGCGATTGCAATCCTATACCGTTCCCTTATTCGCTCAAAGTATACGTCGCGCCCAACGTATTGCAGTTGCGATGGAAGCAAAACAATATCAGATGGGAGCTGCGAGGACGTATTATTATACTACACGCTATAATGCAATAGATAGGCTGTTTTTACTTGTCATGATCGGTAGTTTATGTTCAGCTTTTTTACTATCCGTTTATTGATAACCATTTGATAACCACCCCATACATTACGTAGCTTACTTTGTCATATTTTAAATCAAAAACTGCCATAGCTATCTTAACGATATGCCATGGCAGTTTTGCTTTATACTATTTATTTAATGATCGTGACAGAGCTGTTTACATGTTTGATTACTTTTTGACTGACACTACCCATTACTAAATTTTTAAGTAATCTTAAGCCACGACTACTAAGAATGAGGTGATCAATTTCATTGTTATTGACATGCTTAATGATTTGCTGGTGCGGATTTCCTTGAAGTACTGTGACTTCCGCTACTATTCCCTTATCTTTCACTAACTTCAATGCAGATTGCAACTTCTTTTTTTGATACTTATCAAGACTATTAGGGCTTTGTTTTAATAGTCGCTCATCTTCTTTATTGAAGTCGACGACATGGATCAATTCCAGTTTTGCCCCAGAAAATTGTTGCATTAACATAATTGCATAATCTGTTGCCCGTAATGAGTTATCTGAGCCATCTACCGCCACAGCAATCTTCATGATAAAACCTCCTAAAACTACTTTCTTTCATTTCTTAATTGAGATCTTCTTACAGCTTCTGTCACCGACGTAACATTCCATTCTCATGTTCTATACCCTATTCACGGATCATGTAGTCCAGTACAACATATCTGTTCTAACAATCCAAAACCATTCTACCAATTACTTAACAAAAATCCAACTATCTGCATTCTATAAAATAAAAATTCCTGTCTACATTAAAAGCCGTCATAAAAGCTTACTAAACAAGACTACATGACGACTTCTTTTACTTGACGATGGTCACTGGACAATTTGCTTTCTCCATTACACTTCGGCTAACACTACCAAGTACCACTTCTTGCATTATGTTCATTCCACGGCTACCAAGTACTAATTGTCCAACTTTTTCCGTTTGTAAATGATTAATAATTTCTTGATCTGGATTGCCTCGCAACAGCGTGATTTTTGTTTTAACTCCGGCTTCTTCCGCCAACTCCACTACTGGCCTTACAATTCGATCTTGATACAAGGATAGACTTTTAAGATTTTGCAACAGGAGTTGTTCATCTTCTACTTTGTTATAGTCGGTTACGGAAATCACTTCGAGCTCTGCGTCTTGTACGTTCTCTAAAAGTGTCAGTGCATATTTCGCGGCACGAAAAGCATGTTCTGAACCATCTACAGCTATGGCAATTTTCATACTAACAGCCCCCCTAAAATGTAGAGTACTTACCATTATTAGTATATATCAGAACGCTAGAGTATTCAGTGTTCCAACTTCTTTTTTGATCCTTTAAATATAAAACCACATTAAACTTACGCATCTACCAAAAAAAAACGTTAACTCATAGTATATGAATTAACGTTTTTACATGATCTAAGATTAAATTACGCGAGCAATAAGCGGTTGGCGAGCAATCTGCCTCGAACCATAATACCGGCCCATCCTGCTAGAAATGCTTTGATGAAGCCCCCGATTAAAAATGGAACAAAGCCTGCCATAATAGCAGCTGTCCAAGATAGTTCCGCAATGAACTTTAGCCACACTGTACCAAACGCCAACGCAACGAACATTCCGAGTATATTGGCGATGATCGCATTGGGGAGATTGAAACTTGTGCGTTCCATATAATAACCCGTAATGAATGCGGTTGGAATAAAGCCAATCAGAAATCCGCCTGTAGGCCCAAAGATTACACCTAGCCCTGAGGACATACCTGAAAATACCGGCATGCCTACCGCTCCCATCGCTAAATATACTAGTACAGAGATCGTTCCATAACGTGAACCTAAAATCGTCGCTGCTAAACCGACTGCAAGTGTTTGACCTGTAATCGGAACGAGTGGGAGTGGAATCGTTAACTGTGCCATAATGCCAATAATGGCTGCGAATAATGCGGTTACAATCATCATTTTCAACTTATTTCTTGAATCCATCATTTCCTTAATCCCCTTTGAGTAAACCATTATATAAGTTATGTTGACATTAATTTTATAGTATATCAATATATGTGTCAATGTCTTTTATCGGTTAGTTTACTCATTAGGTAGTGCAATCAGTCACTATGTTTCAGAACTTTTATTCATCCATCATGCTTTCAGCTACTGCGGGTAATAAACCACCTTGCAGATATGCATCTTTTTCCATCATGTTATCAATTCTAAGTAATACAGTAAATTGTATAACATCACCGTTCTGCCGGACTGCTGTCATACCATAACGCTGTCCAGGAACAAATGCATGATCTTCTACATCAAGCGTGTATGTTTCTGTTCCGTCCAAACCAAGCACAGACACAGATTCTCCTTCTACAAATTGAAGAGGCAGCACGCCCATGCCTGCTAGATTACTACGGTGAATGCGTTCGAAGCTTTCAGCAAGCACCACTTTTACACCAAGCAGCGATGTACCTTTTGCTGCCCAATCCCGCGAACTTCCCGTTCCGTACTCTTTCCCTGCCAAAACAATTAAATTACGCTGTTCTTCTTCATACCGCTGTGCCGCTTCAAATACTGTAACTTGTTCTCCTGTACCCCTGTGTATTGTATAACCACCTTCAACACCGGGAATAAGCTGGTTGCGAAGACGTATATTCGCAAACGTACCGCGCACCATCACATGATGATTCCCCCTGCGGGCGCCATAGTTATTGTAAGAACGTGGACTGATTCCTTGTTCTGATAAAAATCTGCCCGCCTCACTATTCATCGGGATTTGCCCTGCCGGTGATATGTGATCCGTTGTGATAGAGTCTCCCAGCACCAGCAGTGGAATCATCTTCTCTGTGCTTTTTGTGATGGATGTGTTATGAATAATATCAAAATATGGTGCACGCTGAATATACGTTGAGTCTTGATCCCAGTTATAAAGCATACCTTCTGTAGCCGGTATCGATTCCCATGTTTCATTTGAATAAACACCTGCGTATTCTTCACGAAACAGTGAAGAATCAACCGTTTTCGAAATCACCTCTTGCACGATTTCTGTAGATGGCCATAAGTCCGCTAAATACACAGGAAGTCCTTCTACTCCTATTCCGATTGGTTCGCTGTCAAAGTCGATATCGATACGTCCTGCTAATGCATAGGCCACAACGAGTGGAGGTGAAGCTAAATAATTTGCACGAATTAGTGGATGTACGCGCCCTTCGAAATTCCGATTCCCGCTTAAAATAGACGCCGCGACTAAATCATTTTCCGTTATGGCTTCTTCTGCTTCTAACGTCAGCGAGCCACTATTGCCGCAACATGTAGCACAGCCATAGCCATCAACGAAAAATCCAAGTTGCTCTAGCGATGTTAGTAAATCCGCCTTCTCTAAATAACGTGTGACAACTCGAGAGCCTGGCGTCAACGTCGTTTTGACAAACGAAGGTACATGTAAGCCCTTTTCAATAGCGCGTGAAGCTAATAGTCCTGCTGCCACCATGACAGATGGATTCGAAGTATTAGTGCAACTTGTAATGGAAGCCAATATAATAGAACCGTCCTGAATCCTCTTCTCAGATTTCACACGTTGCCTGCCATATCCACCTTCAGCAACTGATTTTGCCAAAATTGTCTCAAACGACTTCTTCATGTCAATCAACGCTACTGTATCTTGAGGTCTTTTCGGTCCACTGACTGTCGGCATGATCGTAGACAAATCCAACTCCACCGTTTCTGAAAACCTTGGAGTTATAGATTGTTCATTCATAAACAAGTTTTGAGCACGTAGATATCCTTCAACTAAAGGCACCGCATCCTCACGACCTGTCTGATGAAGATATTCCATCGTTCGCTCATCGGTCGGAAAGAAGCTCATTGTAGCACCATATTCAGGTGCCATATTAGCTATCGTGGCACGATCAGTTACAGGAATATGGCGTAGCCCTTCTCCGTAAAACTCTACAAACTTTCCAACAACTCCTTTTTTTCGTAAAGTATGAGTAACTGTCAACGCAAGATCAGTTGCTGTTACACCTTCAGCTAATGAACCCGTTAGATTTACTCCCACTACATCTGGAATCGTAAAGTATAATGGCTTGCCTAGCATTGCAGACTCCGCTTCAATTCCACCAACACCCCAACCTATTATCCCCATTCCGTTAATCATTGGAGTATGCGAATCCGTTCCGACTAAAGAATCTGGAAACAGCCACCTTTTATCCTTGTATGTTTCTGTTCTTACACCAGTAGCTAAGTATTCCAAATTCACTTGGTGCACAATACCGTTTGCCGGCGGTACGACATGAAAGTTTTCAAAGTTTTTCTGTGCCCACCGTACAAACGAATACCGCTCTGCATTTCGTTCATATTCAATGGATAGGTTTTGTTCAAACGCTGCCTCATTTCCATAGTGTTCGATAATGACCGAATGGTCGATTACTAAATCGACAGGAATTTGCGGATTGACTACTAATGGATTGCCACCACGTGCGGCTACCGCGTCCCGCATAGAGGCTAGATCTACAATAGCCGGGATTCCTGTGAAATCTTGGAACACAATTCGCGCTGGTTTAAAAGGTACTTCTTGGCCCTCAGTCCCACCTGACCAATTTGCCAGTGCAGCGATATGTTCGTCTGTTATGTATTGTCCGTCGGCATGACGAACTGCAGATTCAAGTAGAAATCGTATGGTATAAGGCAATTCATTTATTGCATTGAAACCAAATCTTTCTAACTTCTTCAAGGAAACATAGCTGAATTGCTCACCTTCAATCGTCAACTCTTCACGCATAGTGTCGCGATGCCATTCACAGTGCTGGTTCATATCGGACCCCACCTTTCATCTCCTATAATAAGCCAGTCGAAATTATAGCCAGCTTGATACATAACATCGTCCCTCAAATATTCTTCTGGCTGTCCTGTCTAAACCAACTGCAGCAACATCTTTACCATCTTGTGTCAATTCTACAGTCACTTCCGCTATGCCATCAGGATGGCCTATTCGTATATTTTGAAGCTGTTTCTTCTCGCTTGACGTGTAACATTCATTCGGAATCGTGCCATCAATCAATAATGTGGAGGCTAAATTGTATAGACCACTACCGGCAAACGTACGATGAAATTTCCCCATCGAAATCATTCTAGCTATAATGTCAATTTCTTCTGCTTTGACCTCAATACCTGACATAGTAAAATAATCACGTGGCGGTGCAACAAGGGCAATCTTCGGTATCGATGGCACTTCCTTAGCGGCATCTATAGTTTCAGACATCCCTGCAGCAACGGCACCTTGGGCACGCAATGTGTCAAGCTGCGTGAGCAAATGTTGATCTTGACTGAGTATATGATTCGATTCTGTGCCATCCAACCCAAAGTCATGCGCGTTTACAAAAATGAAAGGATTGACAATATCACTGATGGTCGTTAAAACCTTTTGGCCACCCATCACTAACTCTGTACGCGTATCAGCAGGAAATGTAGTGCCTGTTTTACCACCGCTCGGCGATAGAATCGAAACGCTAATCTTTGCGCCTGTATGTACAATCCCTGCCATCAAATAGTCTCCGTCCACTTGAGCTTCTCCGTCTACTACAGGCACTTCCAGCCGCACCAAACGGTTAATATTTTTATTGAGCACTATTACTTCACAAACCCCATCAATTGAAGGGATCTGTGCCAGCCCTTCATCGACTGCATAAGCTCCAACTGCCGCCATTAAGTTTCCACATGTTCCTGCTGAATCTACGATAGCATCTCCAATTCCTACTTGGTAGAATGTATATGCAAGACAGGCTTGTTTACTATCGGTTTCATGAATGACAATTACTTTGCTCGTATGAGAAGTACCGCCTCCAAGACCGTTTACTTGGGAAGGGTTATATGCATCGATTACAGACATGAATATCCGTTCTTGCGCACTCCTCGATTTCGGTAAGTCACTTTCCTTAAAGAACACACCTCTACTCGTACCACCGCGATAAACAATACACGGCACAGATTTTTGTTTCATGGCTAGTTCCTCCTTCATTCAGGAATGATTGTCTTAGCGATTTTTCCATCCAGCGACTCATATTTCTCCAGCTCTATCGTTTCGTATAATTCACGACGTGTCTGCATCTGATCAAGCACATCTACTTGCGTCCCTTTATCAAATATTTCCTGGAAGACCGTTTCAAATGCTTTTGCAGCTGCACGCAAAGATGTAACAGGATAAATAACCATTGAAAAACCGAAGTGTTGAAATTCTTCAGCTGTATAGTATTCTGTCCGTCCAAACTCTGTCATATTAGCCAGCAGCGGTACATTAAATGCAGCTCCTACTCTCTCGAATTCTTCTTTTGTCGTCAATGCTTCGGGAAATAACGCTTCTGCACCTGCTTCAACATATAATTTCATTCTTTCAATGGCTGCATCGAGTCCTTCAACGGATAGGGCATCCGTTCTTGCCACTACTACTAATGACGGAGCCACTTCTTTAATTGCACGAATCTTCGCTGCCATCTCATCAGCATGAATTAATTTCTTACCATTTAAATGTCCACATTTTTTCGGCAAATCTTGGTCTTCAATTTGTATGGCCGCTACATTCGCTTCGATCATTTCTTTGGCTGTTCGCGCAACATTTAGCACTCCACCGAATCCGGTATCAATATCAACTAGGATAGGTAAATTTGTTGCCCGCACTAATTCTCTTGCACGTTCCGCCACTTCCTGTGAATGCAAAATTCCAAGATCAGGTAAACCACGGCTAGCGGTAAATGCCGCACCAGATAAATACAATGCTTCAAAACCTACTTTTTTTGCAGTTAAAGCCGCCATCCCGTCATGCGCACCCATGATTTTTAAAATTTCAGTCTGACGAATAGCAGTCAAAAATTCTCCTGCCAGTTCCTTTTGTGTTTTTTGTTCTTGAACTAACCATGTCATCTATAATTCCCCTTTTCTTCTAAGAATAAAATAGTATCCAGTATCCATAAATTGAAGCAAGGACGACGAACAGCCAAATGACAAATGCACTTGAACCGAGTCTCAATAAATCACGTTTTGTGAAGTAACCATATTCATAACTGATTAAATGTATTGGTGATTGTGTTATCAAAATAAAGCCTGGGATCCCCATTAAGAATACCCCCATTGATAAGTACAATGGATCGTGCGCGGGGAATGCTTCGCCTATCGCTAACGTTACTGGTAGCATAATTGTTAAAAACCCTAGTACATTGACAAAAAACAGTCTCAGTAAAGCTGTAATTAGCAAAAGTGAAAAAACCATCAGGAAATATGAATCCATCGACAACCAATTGATCAGTTGAATAGCGAACCATTTCACTGCTCCTGTCTTAATCAACATACTCGATAACATCAAAGTTGCTGCAAAAAACAGCAGTAAATCCCAACCAATCTTTTTCTTCGCTATCTCCCATTGCCAAATCCCCGTAACTGGAAGCACAGTCAATACTGCTCCAAACAATGCAACTAGAGAAACAGAAAAACCATGTAAACTTCCTGTCATCCACAATACAACCGTTAATCCAAGAATCGCAAGAATTTTCCATTCATTGCGTGACATATGTCCAAGTGCTAGTAATTTTTGATCAAGTACTCTTTCAAGTTCTGCCCCATCAATTGGCTCAGGTGGGAACACTACCAGAAAGAGTAGGAATAATAGCAGCAAAAAAATGACAATAGGAGGCCCCATATATAAAATCCAACGCATATAGTCGAGGCCTTCTGTCATATCGCCCAACAATCCATACGCATATAGCGTTGAGCTTGCACCCGTCGCCACTACCGCGCCAGATATCGGTACAATGAGAGTCAAGCCGACAAACAGTGACTTGGCTAGCTTCTCTACGGAACCCATCGTTTCCAAATGTTTGATGATACTATCCAAAACTGATGATACCAGACTTGCTTTTCCCACATTAGACGGAATAAACAGCGACAAGATAAACATTAAGACAAATGAGAAAAACACTAGCAACCGGCTTGAGCCTTTAGATAAAGAAAGCAACTTCAATGATAAGCGGCTAGCGAGTCCAGATTCAATGAATGCACCTGCTAAAATGAATGTCGAAAATAGCAACCAGACTATCTCCGAGGCAAAATAGCTCAATGTTTCTTCATAAGTAAAGAAGTGTACAGAAAGCAATAACATCAACAACAAAGAACTGAACGCTAAAGGAAAGACCCCACCAATCCAAAGAACTTGGATAATGATGAGGCATGCGATAGCACGTAATACTTCTGTTGTCTCCACTAAAGGGGAGAACGTCAAGATATATAGCAACACACTAAAATTGAATAGTAGTTTTTTCTTTTTTGTCAGCACTTTCATACAATCACTTACATTGCTTCGCTATTATTTTTTTGTTCTTTACGTTTCTTTAACCAAGATGAAAAGAACGGTAAGCCAAGCGAAATAATTGTCATAAGAACAAGTGCGATTGTAATTGGTGAAGCCGTAAGAATTCCAATTGCGTTTGGATACGAGATCAAACTCATTCGGAAGTTCTGTTCCATGTCTGATCCGACAATAACCGCTAGAATTAATGGAGCTACCGGGAATCTCAGCATCTTCATGAATAGACCTACAAAACCGAAGATAATCAAAATCAAGAAATCTACTGTACTGTAACCAAGTGTATAGGTACCGATAAACGCTAGCATCATAATAACTGGATATAATACGCGTGGTGGTGTATCTAGAATCTTCACAAGGATTCCGACAAGTGCAATGTTTAGTATCACTAGGAATAAGTTACCGATAAACATACTGTTGATGAACGTCCACACCATATCAGGGTTATTCTCAAACAATAGCGGGCCAGGCTTTAAACCGAGCATGACAATCGCACCTAGGATTACAGCAGTTGTTCCTGAGCCTGGGATCCCCATGGCAAGCATCGGAATAAATGCCCCAACAGCCGCTGCGTTGTTAGAAGACTCTGGTGCGGCCAATCCTTCAATTGCACCTTCTCCAAATTCTTCTGGGTGTTTCGAAACTTGCTTCTCCATTGAATAACTTAGCATCGATGCAATGGCACCGCCTGCTCCAGGAAGTACACCGATCAAGAAACCGATTGGACCATTACGGATAATTGGCCACTTGGACCGCTTCCACTGTTCTTTTGTAATCCATATTTTGCCGACAGACTTTTTCTCGCCAACTGGTTTATTAATTGATAAGAAATTGTATAATACTTCCCCTACCGCATAAATACCGATAATGACGACAAGAAAATCAATACCTTCACTCAGATGGACATTGCCCATCGTGAAACGGTAGACCCCAGTTTGTAAATCAATTCCTACTGTACTGATCATCAGCCCGATACACATCGAGATGAACCCTTTGACCATCTGTCCTTTTGCCAATGCAACAATTGCAGACAGCGTGAAAACCATTAATAAAAAATATTCTGCCGGACCAAATCGCAGGGCAAAACTGGCGAGCGGCTTAGCTAGAATAATAAAACCAACAACAGCGATTACTCCTCCGATTAACGAAGCGATGGCAGATATTGCAAGTGCTTGGCCTGCTTGACCTTTCTGAGCCATCGGATAGCCATCAAACGTAGCGGCAATTGCTGATCCGTCACCCGGTGTATTCAGTAAGATGGAACTCCTTGAGCCACCATACATTGCACCGTAGTAAATAGCAGCCATTAAAATCAAAGCACTAGTTGGTTCCATTCCGAATGTGATTGGAATCAGCAAGGCAATGGCAGTTGCTGGTCCAAGACCAGGTAGCATTCCCACTACTGTCCCGAGGAACCCTCCGAGTGCTATCCAAAATAAGTTCATTGGTTGAATTGTAGTTAAAAACCCATCTAAGAGGGCTTGTGCATCTATTCCCATATCGGTTCCTCCTTTAAGGTAAACTAACCTGCAACAGTGTTCCAAATGCATACCAAGTTACGAACGAAAACGCGACCGCAATAATAATATTAGACATCCATTTCTTGCGCCCATTCAATAAAAACAATAATCCGGCAAGGAACAAGATAGTCGAATACAAGAAACCAATCCGTTCAAACAATACTGTATATGTCAGCATCAAAATGAGCGATACAAGCAAATATAACGGCGACTTGCCGATTCGCAAAGCACGGAAGTCAGCGAAGTCATTACCTCGAGCTTTGTATTCTTGAAAGAAATAGACAATCCCTGAAATAATTAAAATAACAGCGATTAAAAGCGGGAAATACATCGGCCCGTTTGGATTTCCGAGATTTGATTTAGGTAAGTTGATTGCATTGATTAGCATAATGACGCCAACTACAGTTGCCAGGATTGGGGTTATGTAACGAACCATATAGTGTTCCTCCTTCTAAGTTAAATAATCAAAAAAGCGAGCCCGCTTGAGCGGGACTCAACCTTTTATAAGAACTTATTTCTGTAAACCCGACTCATCAATCAATTCTGTATACATTTCTTTTTGCTCTTTCAAAAATTCAGTTGTTTCAGCACTGTCTTGATAGAAGTCTTCCCAACCATTGTTCTCTAGCAATTTTTTCCAATAGTCCGTCTCCACCATTTCACCGAACGCTTCATTCCAATATGCGATCTCATCTTCTGTCATATCCGGTGGTCCAAGAATACCGCGCCAGTGAGGAAAGACCATATCTACGCCTTCTTCTGTCCATGTCGGTACGTCAGGTAATTCTTCCAAACGTTCGTCAGCTGAAATGGCTACAATCTTGAACTTTCCTGCAAGGTGCTGTTCTGAGGATTCTGACACCGCCATCGTTGCTGCGTCTACGTGACCGCCCAGTAAGCTAGTCATAACGTCGCCACCGCTCTCATATACGAGGAAGTTTAATTTTGTAATATCGACACCGAACGTTTTAGCTGCTTTTACGAAAGATAAGTGATCATTGTTTCCGAGACCAGGCGCAATACCGATCTTTACAGAAGCTGGATCTTTTTTCAGCTGCTCCATTAAATCCGTTGCTGTTTCGTAAGGTGAACCATTTTTGACCGCTACTGAAATCCACTCTGTTGTTAATGTAGCAAGTGGTGTGAACTCTTCATATGTGAGATCACTTTGTCCAAGCAAGTTATTTGTAATCAATAGACTAGAGTCAATCGCCAATGTATGTGCATCTTTCTTAGATAGATACTGCCAACCTACTTCACCGTTGCCACCCGGTTTGTTGATGACTGTCATACTTTGATCTACAATATCTTCTTCTTTCAAAATCTTTTGTATGGCACGCGCTGTAGCGTCCCAGCCGCCTCCTGGTGTTGCTGGTGCAATGAACTCAAGATTTTTCTTCGGATAGTCTGATTCATCTTTTTCGCCTGCATTATCTGATGAACAAGCGCCCAGTATAAGTGCAAATGAAAGTGCTGCTACGCCTACTAGTTTTTTCATACTGTTCTCCTCTTTTCTCTCTAATTTATCATCTACAAGTAGTGTACTTTAAAGATCTTTTGTTGTAACCGTTTACAATTTTAACAATTCAAAAGACTTTAACAACATTTTGTTCATTATGTTCACAAGAAAAAGCATCCTATGAAAGGATGCTAGAAAGTGCCTATATAGTAAATTCTCCATAATGCTATTTAGATAGTTATAATCCAAAGTATTTTCGCTCTGGTCTGCCGACAATTCCATATTCGAGCTCAGCTCTCATCTTTCCCTCTGCAATTAGATATTCTAAATACCTTCGGGCTGTAGTACGTGAAGCACCTAGTCTTTCGCCTACTTCTTCCGCTGTCGTTCCTTCAGATAAAGAATTGACGATATCTATTACCTTCTGCAATGTCAAAGGATGAATGCCTTTAGGAAGATGTGTTTCACTTTCCCTTACCACAGTAGCATGCACAAAAAGTTTATCAATCTCTTGTTGATTTGCATGGGGGCTTTCCTGAAGAAATAACCGTCGCTGTTGATAGCGCTCAATGACTTCTTGCAATTTGGTTAATTCCACTGGTTTCACTAAATAGTGGAATGCACCCGCTGCCAAACTTTGTGCTACCAATTCACGATCCGTAGCTGCTGTAATAATGATGAAATCCAATGCAGGGTAGTTTACTTTCAACTCTCGCACCAAATCAATACCTGATTGATCAGGCATGTAAACATCCACTAACAGTAAATCCACTGGCTGCTTTTCAAGCATCTTCCACGTATCTTTTGCACGTAACACTTGCCAGACTACTTTCACGTCACTTATACTTTCTAAAAACTGTTGATGTATGGAAGCAATACGAAAATCATCTTCTACAATTCCTACTCGAATCATTTCACTTCACGCTCCTCTTTTTCTGCATACTTTGGAATATAGACAGAAAAAATCGTCCCTCTTTCCGTACTAGACACTTGGATAGTTCCACCAAGCGAACGAAGAGCCTGCTGAACATTTGCCAAGCCAAACCCTCTTCTTGTCGTCGATTTTGTGGAGTAACCTTTTTGGAATAATCTATCCATTTGGTCTGACTGAATACCCTGTCCATTATCTGACACTTCAAATATAACATCTTCTCCAAAATCTAATGCAAAAAATGAAACTCGCCCTCCTGAGCTGTTCGCGGTTTCTTCCAACGCATTATCAATTAGATTTCCCAAAATCACAGTCAATGCACCCGTACCGACCCATTTAGGCAACGATTCCAAACTGCTATTGTCATCGATTTCAAACTCTACTTTCATTTCAGACGCCTTCCCTAATTTGCCGAACAGAATAGCTTGTACATGTGCGTCTTTGATGTTTTCGAGGATAAACTGATTGGTATGATCACTAACACTGATTTCGGTTTGAATCGCGCGGACTGCTTCCTCATACTTACCGAGTTGCAATAAGCCTGAAATTAAATAGAGTTTATTTGTAAACTCATGCGTTTGCGCTCTTAAGTCATCTGAATACTTCCTAACTTCATAAAGCGTGTTCACGACTTCTACCATTTCTGTCGTATCACGAAATGTAATCAGTGCTCCTTTTTGTACTCCTTCAAGTTGCAATGGCATTGCACTGACAACTAGTCGCTTGGCAGAATAGACGATTTCAAATGATTGTGTATCTGGCCCAGTTAATTCTTCTACTGTAGGTAGGTTAGGAAATATTGTATCTATGCCATCTCCTTTACGATTCGTTCGGATGTTGAGAATGGAACGAGCTGCCGTATTAATCAGCGTAATTTGGCCTGATTGATTTACCGCAATAATTCCTTCATCGATTGATGCCAATATCGCTTTTCTTTCCATATAAAATTTTGCAATTTGTTCTGGTTCCAACCCAAATGTATCTTTCCGAATCGATTTTGCCAATCGAAAACTTATATAAATACCAAGAGCGAGAATCAGCAATGATATATAGATTAATTTCTCTACACGATTATGTACAATCTCGCGTAAATCCGAGATTAAGTATCCTACTGTTACGACTCCAATAATTTGATTTTCTTCTTCGTTATAAATGGGTGCTTTACTGCTGATAGAGGGTCCGATAATTTCGCTCGACAGCATAGAATAATTCGCTCCAAAGACAATTGCTTTATAACCATCTTCAAATGGTATGACTTCGCCTATTCTACTTTCATCCGGTGAAGCAAGTATATGTCCCGCCTTGTCTTGAATGACAATATAGGTAGCATCAACTTGATTTGAATAATGCTCAATAACTGCTTCCAAATCACCCGCTTTTTCGACATCAGCTTTTTCTTCAAGACCTTCTTTAACTGTGTCCATATACGAAAGCATCTTTGCAGTTTGCAAGCCTACTGTATGACTACGATCAAGAAGATTCAGATAGTCTGTGACGACAAAAACGATCAGCATAAGCGACATTAAAAATAAAATAAGTGATGTCACCATTAACAGTATCTTCTTTTGCAGTTTTGATTTCAGCATTGCTGGTCACTTCCAACTAAACAATTTTTGTACATCATTTGCAATCCTACTATATCAAACATCAATGTGCGTAGAATATAGCTATTGTTCCATTGAATCTAAATATATAGTACACTTCACGCATTTATGGTCGTTATATGGTTATTCATCATGCCGTTTCATAGGATTCTTTCTTTATATTCATTCATAGATTATACTTCTCTGCTATAATCTTCTCCCTATTATACTTAAAACACTGCTAGATAGGCTTGCAAAAGCAAAAAGCATAAACTCTATATGTGAGCTTATGCTTGTATATTCCATACTTATTTTTTCAGCCCATGTAAAAATAATAATGTGATCTCTTCTGCCAGCTCCTCTGGTGTATGAGAACCTGTCCAAAGTTTAGTGATTGCCAAATACTCGATCGCTCCGACCATGGCTGCAGCGACCACGCCAAAATTTATATTCATATGAAAGTATCCAAGTCTCGCTTCTTCCATAAGATTGCTTTCTATTTGTGCAGTCATTTGTGCTTTAATAGTAGTAGCTTCTTCTGAAACGACGAAGCCAATCCGGGCAACTTCTTCATTTTGCTGGAAAAGTTCAAAAACAGCACGTAAACCATAAGCAATTCGCTCCATTAATCCTTCTTCCGCCACATCTGCCGGAAGTTTGCTTTGTGCTACCTGGTCATATAATCTCTCTTTGAAAACATCGACTAATTCCTGGAATACAGCTTCTTTGCTTTTAAAATATAAGTAGAACGTCGGCTGTGTAACGTTTGCTTCTTTCACGATTTCACTAATCTTCGTTTTATGAAAACCATGAATAGCGAATTGCATTGCCGAAATTTCCAAAAGCAATTTACGACTTTTTTCGCCATCTGCTCCTACTTGACGCCCTCTTTTTTTCAGTTAAAACACTTCCTATCTTAATATAAAAAATGATCAATAGATAAATTAATTGTACAGTGAGATATCTAAAAAGCCAAATAATACATTAAATCTTAAAAGTAGTCTAACTACTCTTTCAACATTTTCGACTTTCTTCAACTACTTAATAATTTGCTAAGTATATATCAAGACAAGTTGACATTTTGCTAAATATATCGAATAATAATAAGTAAGCGCTTTCATGTTTACGTTTATAATCGAATACACTATGTTAAGGAGGGATTTGTATGAAGTTGGCCAGAAATATAATTATTGCACTTATTTCAGGGGTGGTTGTCGGTTTAGTATTAAATATTTTCACGCCAGGTATTTTTACACAAGCTGATGCATTTCTTTTTAAACCACTCGGTACTATCTTCTTGAACCTGATGAAGATGCTAGTAGTGCCTGTAGTGTTCATTTCTATCGCTCTCGGAACGGTTGGAATTGGTGACCCGAAAAAATTAGGAAGAATTGGTGGAAAAACGATTGGGTTTTTCTTGATTACAACAGCTATCGCCCTCGTCATCGCGCTTTCTCTTGGTCTATTGCTAAAGCCTGGTGAAGGAGGTAACTTCGAGACAGCTAATGCCACATACGAAGCACAAGAAGCTCCACCAGTAGCGGAAACTCTGTTAGGTATTATTCCTACCAACCCGATTAGTGCGATGGCAGAAGGTAATATGCTTCAGATTATCTTCTTTGCAGCACTGATTGGCTTTGGAATGGCAATGATGGGCAGTAGAGTTGAAAGAGTGAAAGAGTTATTCGAACAAGCGAATGAACTCATTATGTATTTGATTACATTTGTGATGAAGTTCGCGCCATACGGAGCATTTGGTTTGATTGCATCCGCTGTAGGAAGTCAAGGTATGGACGCACTGAAGGTAATGGGTATGTATATGGGAGTCGTTCTTGGAGCCCTTCTAATCCATACGATTGTCGTCTACGGAGGATCGGTCGCATTAATCGGCAAGCGTAATCCCATTTGGTTTTTTAAAAACTTCTTTCCAGCTCAGGTCGTTGCATTCAGTACGGCAAGTTCTGCTGCAACACTACCTATCTCAATGAAAACGGCACAGGATAAGTTAAAAGTACCCGAATCTATCAGTTCGTTTACTCAATCGCTTGGTGCCACTATTAATATGGATGGCACTGCGATCATGCAAGGGGCAGCTGTGATATTCATTGCTCAGGCTTATGGTATTGAATTGACTATAGGACAGTTACTCACTGTTGTCTTAACCGCAGTACTGGCTAGTATTGGAACAGCTGCTGTACCAGGTGCAGGCCTAATCATGCTAGCAATGGTTCTAACATCGGTCGGTCTGCCAGTTGAAGGAATTGCACTCGTTCTCGGAGTAGATCGCCTACTTGATATGGTGCGCACAGCCGTCAACATCACAGGTGACGCTGCATGTGCCGTTGTCGTGGCGAAAACAGAAGGTGTTTTAGGCGAGCCAGATGCGGAAGAGATCCAAGTGGAAACCGAAATTGCATAAACTTCAATAATTCCTGTACGGAAAACTATCGTGTTAATTAAACATGATCGCTCTCCGTACAGAGTTTTTCACGTTGGAGACTTGATTCCCGCTCCGCACAGCGGGATGACAATGACTTCATCTTTAGCATTTGCATATTTTATGTATCCAGCATAATTAACGGCTGAAGTGATTTCTACATAGAATCCTTTTGCCGCAAGCATTGCGCGCGCTTCTACAATTTCATTCTCCGAAACAGTAATGAACATACCTTCTGTTTCTCTAACAGCTTCTACGATTTGTTTGGATCTAGCTGGCGACGCAATGGCAATACCTTCTGCAACAGTTCCTTCATTCACAACTGGCGTTTCCTTAAGATCTTGACCTTCAAATGCTTTAGCTAGCGGTGCACATTTTTCGGCTTGAATAGCGATAATCTTTGGCATATTTTCGATTTCCTTCGCTTCAAGTAACTCTTTAAACCCATAATAGGCTCCCAATAATAAGGTTCCGTTTCCAACTGGAATGAGTAATGTATCGGGCGCTTTTCCCAATTGTTCATAGATTTCAAAGGCATACGTCTTGGTACCTTCGTAAAAAAATGGATTATAGACATGGCTTGCATAAAATACTTGCTCTTCTTCCACTGCATTTTGTGCTGCAGTCGCTACATCCTCTCTTGTCCCTCTCACGGTTTTAATATTCGCTCCATGCGCTCTGATTTGCGCTAATTTATTGGGCGATGTATCCGTACTTACATACACATCACAATCTATTCCTGCTCGGGCACTGTATGCAGCAATGGCCGTTCCTGCGTTACCACTGCTATCTGCAATTAGCTTATTCACGCCCAACTGTTTCGCTAAAGTTACAAGTACCGCTGCACCTCGATCTTTAAAAGAAAGTGTAGGCATCATAAAGTCTACTTTAATGAGAGTATTTGGTTCCGATTCATCCAATTCCAGTAAAGGTGTTTGACCTTCTCCGAGTGTAATCGAACGCCAACCACTTAAATACTCTCTACCTGTCATCGAGGATGCATATCTCCAAATGGATCTTTGACTCGTCCAGTTATTTTGAGTTATGTCAGATTCCGACTGTAGTAAATTTAGCAGACCGCCACATTCACATTTCCAGCGAGTTGCTTCAATAGGATATACTTTCTTACATTCCGAACAGCTATATAGGGTCATGTTTGTGATCTCCTTTATGTAAATATAATTTGCTTATCAATAGGTTTTTATATGTTTTTATTGGATAAACTAAATATATGGGAGGGAATACTTTGAATGTATTAATTGAATGGCTCTATAAATCAAAAAAAGGAACACAAACCGTTTTCAAGTCTGAGGAATTACCGGCAGAACAAGCATTATTGATTGCTGAGGATTTAGAAAAAACAGGTCGCACAAAACAAATATTGTTCACAGACCAGTTTGATAGTTCCTGGACTTTTAAGGAATTAAAAGGCTATCTGAAAGGAATCGAAACAGAACCACATAATATCACTGTATATTTTGACGGAGGATTTGACTGGGACACCAAGTTGGCTGGTCTAGGATGTGTACTCTATTATAATCAAAACGGCACAACGTATAGACTACGAAAAAATGCCATGGCTACACACTTATCCTCAAACAACGAAGCAGAATACGCGGCACTTTATCTGTGCTTGCAAGAACTTGAAACGCTTGGAGCGCATCACTTACCTATTGAGATTATGGGTGACTCCCGGGTCGTAATCAATCATTTAAGTGAAGAATGGCCAGTTATTGAAGAAGAGCTATATAGTTGGGCGAATAAAGTCGAAGAAAAAATGGAGTCTTTAGGATTCCAGCCTCGGTATGAACTAATTTCACGTAAGAAGAACAATGAAGCGGACCGCCTGGCTACGCAAGCTTTGTCAGGGGTGGAAATTACGGCAGTCATTGAGAGAACATGAAAAAACTTGAGGCTGGGACATAACTATCTCACCCCGTTTCCCTACACTCTGTTACTCTAAAAAAATATTTACTGATAAGAACAGAAAAAAGCGTAAAGGACATTCCCCTTACATTTTTTCTGTTCTGACCCAACCTCATGTACGCTTCTCTAAATTTCTTTGATCTTTTCTCATATACATAAACTGCATACCGAGCGGAATCCTTCATCAACTTCTACCCTATATCTACCTCTTATTTAAATGAATGATTATTCTTGTTTTTAGTTTCAAAAATTCTCGCTAAGTCTGTTATGCAAATTGAACAAGGATTTGAAATTTCTTATGCTTTCTTCATCTCATACATGGATGTGTCTGCCTTCTGAATTAGCTTCTCAAACGTCTCTCCGTCATCCGGATAAATTGCGATTCCGATTGAAGCACTGACGGCATCGACCGATTCCATGTTCAAATTGGATAATGTACTTTTTAAATTCCCAACATAGTCTTTAAGAGTATTTTCTTTCAAGTCAAGAATGACGTGTACAAATTCATCGCCACCCCATCGCACGACATAGTCTTCCCTTTTTGCATTACTCATGATAAGTTCCGCGACGTGACGTAATAATTCATCCCCTGTTTGATGGCCAAATCTATCATTTATATCTTTAAAATCATCCAGATCAATTAATACTACAGCGATTTTCTTCCCTTTATTTTTATATACAGAAATCTGTTTCTTAAATACTTTATCTATTGTACGCCGGTTATATGCATTCGTCAGTGGATCTTTCTCTGCATAAAATTTGGCTACATCGTATTGTTTTCCACCTATCCACGCAACCAACAGGAAAATTCCTGTTAACACAAAGAAACTATCTTCAAACAAATAACCTAAATAGATATTGTAATAGCCATAACGTAAGATATTGAACAATATAACAACGCACACAGCCACTACTCTACCTCTATACTTCATACTATATCCCCATATCAGACTATTTTTTCCTTCATTTTATCACAGATGAAACGCACTAGAGAAGAGAGCGACAAAATAAAGTTATGTAAACTTAATTCCTTCGCATTTCACAGTCTGAGTAACCCTCGAAATCCTCTAGCAGCATAATACGATTCTGCTCCATTGTGATACAAAAACACTTGATTATATCGACGGTCACAAAAAAAAGCCCCGCCACGTTTCCTGATTTCTTCTGGAGTCTGCACCCAGCTCGATGTTTTTCTATCAAACTCCCCAAACTGCTGGAGCCACCTGTATTGTGCTTCTGTCAATAACTCAATACCCATCACATTCGCCATATCCATCGCGGTGTTTTCTGGCTTATTCTTCTTTCTAGATTCCAAAGCATCTCGATCATAGCAAACGCTTCGGCGGCCTATGGGACTCTCTGCTGAACAATCAAAAAAGATGTATTGGTCTGTCAGTTCGTCATAGTCTACTACGTCCGGCTCACCTCCCGTATCTTCCATCTTCTTCAGGGTCCATAGCTTTTCCGCGTTTGCTAATAACCTGTCATGTAACGAAGGCCAGTCCATATTTATGTGGCGATCCATATTATTAGCGAAGCGTGATTGTAGTGTTTCGAGTAGTGTTTCTCGTTGTTCTTCCGATAACTTCTTAATTATATTTGTCATGTTCTTTTCCTCCTAACTTATCCTAACGCCTAGATTAATAAGAGTTAGTCTGTTCATTTATATAGTATTATACGAATAGTAGAGCCAGTTTGCTTTTACATATCTAAAAAAGTAGCGTCCATGTAGAAACACACATCACAAATAATGATCCTAAAGTGATGATTTCTAAACATCTTGCGCATATAGTAGGTGTCGACTTAAACGTCTTTAGCGCTTAAGTTTTGAAAAATGCTAAGCATTAGATTTGGTTTCTGAAGCAAACGTTTTGACTACATCATGTGCCGTATTAGTCGTTCGACGTAGTAAGTGATAAAAAATTAATGCCTGTGTAACAGTAGACTAAAAATCCGCTGTTGCACAGGCATTAATTTATTTTTTATACACAATTTCCATTCCCTTTTGATCCAATAAATAGCGAAGGCCTTCACGGAAATTTGTAAAGGCACGAATTTGTGTGAAGTTTGATACATTGGATAGAATCAAGTTTTGAGCAAATTCAGGTGAGAACCCTACAAAGATCGTTTCTGTGCCCATCAATTGCAACACATTGACCAATTCATTGATTTTTTCACTCAGTAGTTCGTATCCCATGTTTTCCTCTACTGCCAAAGTGCTAATATCAGTAAAATCGAAAACTACTGTAAGTATATTGTTAGCAGATATTCTTTGGACAATTTTATTTTGGATATGCATAAAGCGTCCTACTGAAAGAGCACCAGTTAGCGGAACTAAAATCGTTTCCGGCACAATAGAGGGTATAATGGGGGCTGATAAGTCCTCTATGGTTTTCTCATACGTTATAATTTGTTCTCTAAGTTCTGTAATTTCTCGTGCTGAATTTGTTATTTCACCCATACAAATGTCTCCTATCTTGCGCGTCATATTGTCAATTCACTTACTTATACTCTCATTGATTTATCATACCACAAGTTGTTCTAATTAGACTTATTCAGTTCATTGCAAATCATTGAAACTAGACTTCTAACGCGATAGACTAAACTAATACGCATCCAATAAAAGGAGATTATTTATATGACTTATCAACCAGATACAACAGAGACTACAGAACTCATTCAACAACTCGTATCCATTCCAAGTCCTTCAGGCTATACGAGGCAAGTGATTTCTTTTGTAGAAAACTTCTTAAAAGAATATAATGTGAAAACAGCACGCAATCGTAAAGGTGGATTAATTGCCACGCTACCAGGCGAAAATGACAAAGAGCATCGAATGTTGACAGCTCATGTCGATACACTGGGCGCGATGGTCAAAGAAGTTAAAAAAAATGGTCGCCTGAAGCTCGATTTGATCGGAGGCTACCACTACAATTCAATTGAAGGCGAATATTGTAAGATCCACACGACTTCTGGCAAGACGATCACTGGGACCATTTTACTTCACCAGACATCTGTTCATGTTTACAAAAATGCTGGTACAGCAGAACGTAATCAAGCTAATATGGAAGTGCGCATCGACGCAAAAGTCCATACAGCAGAAGATGTTCGTGCGCTTGGTATTGAAGTAGGAGATTTCATCTCACTGAAGCCGCGTGTAGAAATTTCTGAGAACGGCTATATTAAATCTCGCCACTTGGATGATAAAGCAAGTGTGGCAATGCTATTGCAACTCATTAAACATATCCAACAAGAAAATATCAAATTGCCTTACACAACCCATTTCCTCATTTCGAATAATGAAGAAATCGGGTATGGTGGTAACTCAAATATTACTGAAGAAACGGTCGAGTATCTAGCAGTCGATATGGGTGCCATAGGTGATGGTCAGTCAACTGATGAACACACGGTATCTATTTGTGCCAAAGATTCTAGTGGACCATACCACTACGGACTTCGCAACCATCTAGTTGAGTTAGCTAAGAAAAACGATATCGGGTACCAAATCGATATGTATCCACATTACGGTTCTGATGCGTCTGCAGCTATCAAGGCAGGACACGACATTATCCACGGATTGATTGGACCGGGAATTGACTCTTCCCATGCGTTTGAACGTACACATGAAGACTCATTAAAGAACACTTTACAATTGATCTATCATTATTTGCTATCTGATATACAAAGTTATTAAAGTGTACACAAGATACTGAGCATTTGATGCTTCAGTATCTTTTCGATTCATTGACATTTCACGTAAAATAACAAATAATGATAGGTAAGCGCTTTCAACACTTCGGTAAATTATATTAAATACAACGAGAGCGGTTCCAGCGCTATTCGTATGGAATGGTTCTCTTTAGGGAGCAAATACACATGGCATTCACGAGTTTAAATCAACTGATCGAGCGTGCAAAACAGGATCATACACCGATTTACGAGTTAATGATTCAGTCTGAAATCAAGCAAAAAAGCATGCAGAGAGAAATTATCATCAAGAAAATGTCAGCGCAGTTTACAGTGATGGAAGAAGCAGTTCGTAAAGGCACGACTACATCTGTCATGTCCCGTACAGGTTTAACAGGAGGCGACGGACAGCGCTTATATGATTATGCGAAAAAAAGGAATTCATTTGTTCATCCATCTACCTTGCATACCGCTGCAAATGCTCTGGCTGTATCAGAAGTAAATGCGAACATGGGACGAATCGTCGCCACACCTACTGCAGGCTCAGCAGGAATTTTACCTGCGGTTCTCGTTCATGCGCTCGATAGCGGGAAGTACACCCGCGAACAAATTGTCTTATCTATGTTTACAGCATCTGCACTAGGGCTAGTCATCGCAAATCGCGCTTCCATTTCAGGAGCGGCAGGAGGATGCCAAGCGGAAGTCGGCTCTGCTACAGCAATGGCAGCAGGAACATTAGTTGAACTGGCTGGCGGTACGCCTGACCAAGTCGGTCATGCAATAGGCATCGCATTGAAAAATTCTTTGGGTCTTGTCTGTGATCCGGTCGCAGGGCTAGTGGAAATCCCTTGTATCATTCGAAATGGATTGCATGCTATTACGGCTGAAGCTGCCGCAGATATGGCAATGGCGGGCGTTGTGAGTATCATTCCTCCTGATGAAGTGATTCACGTCATGCATGAAGTAGGACAGAACATGCCAGAGTCACTGCGCGAAACTGGAATCGGAGGACTTGCTGGTACGCCTACAGGTCAAAAACTGAAAACCCGAGTATTCGGTAAAGAAGAAGAACCAAAAGAAAAAAGTACTGGTGCTCCTGCTAAATACCAAAGCGCCTATGAAATCATCGGCCCAGTCATGATCGGCCCATCTAGTTCACATACTGCTGGAGCTGTCCGAATTGGAAATGTTGCCCGTCAGCTATTGAACGAACAACCTATACATGCGAAGTTTTCCTTAATGGGTTCATTCGCCACTACTTATCAAGGACACGGTACCGATTTGGCGCTTCTGGCTGGCGTCATGGGGTACAATACGACAGATGAAAGAATACCGAACGCGATAGAACTTGCGACCGAAACAGGACTAGAATATGAATTTACAAATCGTGTACTTGGCAGCTATCATCCAAATACTGTGCTCGTCGAATTAACAGGACCAACGAACAAAATAAAAGTTCTCGCCAGTTCACTTGGAGGAGGTAAAATCGAAGTGCAGGAACTCGATGATTATCCGTTAAAATTCTCTGGCGAACGTCCGGCACTCTTGATCCGCCATACCGATCAAAAGGGTGTTATTGCAGATCTTTTAGGTATTCTCTCAAGAAAAGGCATGAATATTGCGCGTATGGCGAATGAACGTTTTGCAATAGACGGTCCTGCTATTACGATTTGCGAAATCGATGGCTCTGTAGACGAAGAAATGCTTACAGAATTAAAGCGCGACGTGCCAATTATTGATGATATTGTATTAGTAGAGACAGATTAACGTACAATAAAACACCAAACTTGAAGACGCTTTCTATCGTCTTCGAGTTTGGTGCTTTTTGTCATGCCATTATTCAATTGAATATTACTTTTCCATCCAAGCTGGTTTACCAAATCCTTTAAACTCGGATTCAATTACTTCTAAAAACTGCTCAGATTCAACTACTTCAATAATATCTTTCGCAAATTGCTTGTCTACATTTTCTGTTTTCACAGCTACCACATTACGGAACCGATCGGGCATATCTTCTAAAGCCAGTGCTTCTAACAAATCCATATTTGCTGCAATGGCGAAGTTTCCAGGTACCGCAGCTAAATCAGCCCCCTCAACCGAACGAGGTAATTGTCCCGCTTCAACCGGCTGAATGACTAAGTTTTTCGGGTTCTCTGTAATATCTTTTTCAGATGCCGTCAATTGATCTATTTCTTCATCCATTTTCACTAACCCTGCATCTTCCAATACATATAATGTTCTCGCAGCGTTCACTGGATCATTCGGAATAGTGATGGTGGATCCATCTTCAATCTCTTCAAGAGACTTATATTTATTTGAATAGATACCTAAAGGTGCTGTCGGCACGATAATCAACTCAGAGAGTTCCATATTGTTTTCTTTCTCGAAGTTTTCTAAGTACGTAATGTTTTGGAATAAGTTCGCATCTATATCTCCACTGTCTAATGAAATATTCGGCTGAATATAGTCACTGAATTCTGTGATCTCAACCGTATATCCTTTTTCTTCAAGTCCCGGTTGAATTGCTTTTTTCAGCATATCACTATAAGGTCCCGCTGTTGCACCAAAACGAAGATTTTTATCATCATCCGATTTTTCAGTGGACTTTTCTCCTCCACAAGCCGCTAATGTTGCAACCAGTGCAGTAAGAATGAATGCAAGTACTAGTTTCTTCATTAATTCATCTCTCCCCTATTATCTTTTATCTATCATTTTTGAAAAACGATCTCCACCAAATTGAATCAACTGCACGAGCACTATTAAAATGGCGACAGTGACTAGCATAATACTGTCATCATATCGGTAATAGCCAAAACGAATTGCCAAGTCTCCAATTCCGCCTCCGCCAACAAATCCAGCCATTGCTGAATAGGCAACTAAGTTGATTAATGTCAGTGTAAGTCCTTGGATAATACTAGACTTTGATTCAGGTAATAACACATTCCAAATAATCATCCATGGCGACGCACCCGTTGCAATTGCTGCCTCTATAACTCCTTTGTCTATTTCACGCATTGATGTTTCAACGATCCTTGCAAAGAAAGGTATAGCTGCAACGGAAAGCGATACACTTGCTGCTGCTGGCCCTATCGTGCTTCCAACAATCAGTTTCGTCAAAGGTATCAGGGCTACAAGTAATATGATGAATGGAATGGATCGAATAATATTAACAAAAAATCCAACTACTGAATTAATTGCACGGTTCTCTAAAAATAATCCTTTATCTGTTGTAAATAACAGAACTCCTAATGGCAACCCAATAATCAATGCAATCGTAAGCGATATGCCGATCATATAAAGGGTTTCACCAAATGCTTTCGTAATATCCGGCATGAGTTCCATAATGTGAGATAGATCAAACATGTTGTCGGATCACCTCCACTTGTGCATTTTGTTTGCGTATGTATGCAATTGCTTGCTCTACTTCTTCACGCTCACCTTGCAATTCCATTAAGAAAATTCCAAGTGCTCGTTCTTGAATATATTCAATAGACCCGTGCAAGAAGTTTCCTTTGACTCTATACTTCTGCATCGTATCGGAAATCACACCCTCCATCGCTACTTCACCTTTAAATGTGATCTTGATCAGCGTACCAATCAAAGTGGACGTGACAGTTTCAGGTATATCGTAAGACACTACACTGCTAATAAATTCCTTTGTTAAAGGTTGGACTGGATTAGAAAAGATGTCATATACTTGTCCTTCTTCAATTACTTTTCCACTTTGCATAATCGCCATGCGATCACAAATCTCTTTTACTACATTCATCTCATGCGTGATTAACACAATGGTGATATTCAATTCTTTATTGATCTTTTTCAACAATCGTAAAATGGACATCGTTGTGTTAGGGTCCAACGCGGATGTTGCTTCATCACAAAGCAAGACCGATGGATTATTGGCTAGAGCTCTCGCAATACCAACGCGTTGCTTCTGTCCACCACTCAACTGTGCAGGATATACATTGCGTTTATCAGATAGACCCACCATTTCAAGAAGTTCCATTACACGTGTTTCTATTTTATTTGATGGCATTTTTGCTGCCTGTAAAGCAAATGCAATGTTCTCGAAAATCGTCTTTTGGCTAATTAAATAAAAGTGTTGGAAAATCATTCCGATCTTCAAGCGCGCCTGTCGCAGTTGTACCCCTGTTAGTTTCGTTAAATCTACATTATCAATTAAAATTGTGCCGCTCGTTGGTTTTTCCAACAAATTCAAACAGCGAATAAGAGAACTTTTTCCCGCCCCTGAATAACCGACAATACCAAATATTTCTCCAGTCTCGATATCTAGTGAGACATCATCTACACCTTTTACCACTTTTTCTTTTGTCTGATATACTTTAGACAAATGTTGAATTTGGATCATGTTCTCACTTCTTTCTACATTCAAGTAAATAATCATAACTAATAGTCGGTACGAACATCCCTCTTTAAATTAAAAAATTCTTTCATTTTTCTAAATGAAAGAATTACTGAAATATTCTCAGCTTATCTCTCAGATGGAAAACCATGCTGTAGGATTTGGCACCTTCCTTGTTTCATACAAGGGGTTGCTGGACTTCAACGGGCCATTTCCCTCAGTCACTCTTGATAAGAGATTGCTATTAAACTATATGCGTAAAACATATACTAATCTGAATTTACAAAACTGTCAAGGCGAATAATGACAAGTTGGCAGAATACCCGACTTTTTCTATCAAGATTATTTTACTATTGCGCAATATTCACAATCATCTGGAATCAAATAAGCATCCTTCTATTGATAATTCTAGTATGATCTAGGTATACTTAACGAAAATACCCTATTAAAGAAAGAAGGAATAGACTATGGCTTTGTCCAACCGATTACAAAATCTCCCTCCGCATTTCTTTACACTGCTATTAAATAAAATAGAAAAGGCTATGGATGAAGGCAGAGATGTAATTAATCTAGGACGTGGAAATCCTGATCAACCAACACCTCCTCATATTATTAAAGCTTTGCAAGAAGCCGTTGAAGATCCAGCGACCCATGGATACTCTCCATTTAGAGGGACATTTGCTTTAAAACAAGCAGTAGCTGAATACTATCAGCGTGAATACAGTGTCACAATTGATCCCGAAACAGAAGTCGCGGTACTCGGTGGCACGAAAGTAGGTGTCGTGGAACTTCCTTTAGCCATCATGAATGAAGGAGACTTATTATTGCTGCCAGACCCTGGTTATCCTGATTACTTATCAGGTGTGAGCTTAGCGGGTATTCGATACGATACAATGCCGCTACGTAAGGAAAATGAATTTCTACCTGATTATGATCAACTCACAGATGAACAGAAAAAAGATGCGAAATTAATGTACCTAAACTATCCTAGTAATCCAACAGGTGTCACAGCAACACCGGAGTTTTATGAAAAGACTGTAGCTTTTGCCAAAGAAAATCAAATTGCGGTCTTACAAGATTTTGCATACGGTGGCATTGGTTTTGAAGGCAATAAACCAATTAGTTTCTTACAAACTAAAGGAGCAAAAGAAGTCGGTATTGAAATGCTATCTCTTTCCAAAATGTATAATATGGCAGGCTGGCGTGTTGGTTTTGCAGTCGGTAACGCTGAAATAATAGAAGCTTTAAATGTATTGCAAGATCATTTATTCACTAGCATTTTCCCAGCAGTGCAACGTGCCGCAATTGAAGCATTGACAGGCCCACAACAATGCGTTGAGGAGTTAGTTGCGCTCTATGAAGGTCGTCTGACAGTTTTGCTAACGGAATGTGAACGCATCGGTTGGAACGTAACGGCTCCTACTGGCTCATTTTTCGCTTGGCTACCTGTCCCAGAAGGCTTTACAAGCGAAACCTTCGCCGATTTATTACTAGATAAAGCAGATGTCGCTGTATCGCCAGGAAACGGATTTGGCGTTCACGGGGAAGGTTATATTCGTGTCGGATTGCTGGAAAGTGAAGAACGCATGCAAGAAGCGATTCGCCGTATTGAAAAGCTCGGCTTATTTAAGTAAGTTTATGCGATTTGATCATATCTATTATACAAAAAGCCTCCTTACATCCCAGTAATTCTGGGATGTAAGGAGGCTTTTATAAAGTATATTAATCGAGTTCTACAGTATCCAGTAATGTCCGCACTTCATCTGTAGTATTCGTATTCATTAATTCATTTCGAAGTTCAGCGGCTCCGCGGAATCCTTTAACATAAATTTTGAAGAATCGACGTAGCGGTTTAAATAGTCGCGGTTCTAGCTCTGTCGAATATTTATCAAAAAGATCCAGATGTAGACGCAAAAGATCTAGCAACTCTTTATAATCATGCTCTTTCTTCTCTTTCTCAAAGGCAAATGGATTGTTGAAAATGCCGCGTCCAATCATAACCCCATCTACACCGTACTTCTCCACAAGCTCCAGACCCATTTGACGATCGAGAATATCACCATTAATCGTCAACAGCGTATTAGGCGCTATTTCATCGCGAAGCTTCTTGATTTCCGGAATCAATTCCCAATGTGCATTGCCATTACTCATTTCCTTGCGCGTGCGGAGATGGATCGATAAGTTCGCAATGTCTTGTTCCAGTACATGTCGAAGCCATGTATGCCATTCTTCGATATCCGTGTAGCCAAGACGCGTCTTGACACTGACAGGTAATCCGCCAGCTTTTGCAGCCTGAATAATTGCCGCGGCGGTTTCAGGATGGTTAATCAAACCACTACCCTTACCTTTTGTTGCAACGTTCGGGACAGGGCACCCCATATTAATATCCAACCCTTTAAAACCAAGCTCCGCCATCCCAATACTCATCTCGCGGAAATGTTCAGGCTTGTCTCCCCAAATGTGAGCGACGATTGGCTGTTCGTCTTCTGTAAATGCCAAACGTCCGCGCACGCTGAAGATTCCTTCTGGATGACAAAAGCTTTCCGTATTGGTAAATTCCGTAAAGAATACATCTGGACGTGCAGCTTCGCTGACTACGTGGCGAAAAACTACATCCGTTACATCCTCCATTGGTGCTAGTATGAAAAATGGCCGTGGTAGATCACGCCAAAAATTAGTACTCATCGTTACGTTCAAATCCTCTCTTCATAACTTGCACCTGCGTACAAAAATGGTTCGATATATACCTAACACTAACAGATGCCAGTCCTACCATTATACAAAAAATACACGGATGAATTCCACTTCTTTGAGCTACCTTCAAAATTTATTATCGAACTTTTTACGTCGATGTTGATTAATTCATCAAATATAGTCGCTTTACATCGCTTACTATTAAAAAAACCGCTGCTTTTGACAGCAACGGCTTCATATACTTTTTACCAAATCAAACTACTATCTACGCTTCGGCTTCTCTCTGCGCAACTCTTTCATTAAAGAAATGACCATCAATAACATGACGAACGAGAAGGGTAAGGCGGCGATAATAATCGTGTTTTGTAAGGCAGCCAAGCCACCAACTGACAACAAGATCAATGCAATGGACGATTGGATCACACCCCAAATCATTTTCACGCTAGTAGGCGGTGTCAATGATCCGTACGTCGATTGCATACCGAGCACAAACGTTGCGGAGTCAGCACTAGTCACGAAGAATGATGCAATTAACAGAATGGCAATGATCGAAATGATAAATGACCAAGGCATTTCGTTAAACATTTCAAAGACCACTAGCTCAGACGAGGAACTTGCGATGTCTGCTATTCCACTGCGCTGCATATCGACAGCTGTCGTACCGAACGTAGAGAACCAGAATGCACAAAGTAATGTAGGTGCAAGAAGTACGCCCACCATGAATTCTCGGATCGTGCGGCCCTTTGAGACACGTGCGATAAACATACTGACGAACGGTGCCCACGAAATCCACCAAGCCCAGTAGAAAATTGTCCAGTCAAACAGCCATTGCTGGTTACCTTCATTAAGTGGTGCTGTACGAAGACTCATTTGAACCAAATTTCCTACGTACCCACCAAGTGATTCAGTAAACATATTGAATATCAACAATGTCGGTCCTAACACAACGACAAATGCAAGAAGGATCACAGCCAGTACTAAGTTCGTATTGGATAAATACTTGATTCCTTTACTGAGTCCCGTCGAAGCAGAAATGATGAACAACACTGTGACAATGGCGATAATAATAAACTGTGAGAATGTCCCGATTTCAACCCCAAACAAATAATTCAGCCCTGCATTAATTTGAACAGCACCGAAACCGAGAGTTGTTGCAACGCCGAACGCGGTAGCAAAGACTGCAAGAACATCAACGAATATCCCCCATGGACCATCCATCTTCTTGCCAAAAATCGGTTTCAATGTTGCTGAAATTAAACCAGGTGCATCTTTACGGAACTGAAAATAAGCGAGGGATAAAGCGACTATTCCATACATCGCCCATACATGAAGTCCCCAGTGATGGAATGATTCACGTAATCCTTCCTTAAAGGCTTCATCGGTGTTTGGATCTTCTGTTGCGGGATTGATGAAATGTGACAAAGGTTCAGCTGCTCCATAGAACACTAATCCGATACCCATTCCTGCTGAGAACAACATAGCAATCCACGTGACCGTAGAAAATTCAGGTCGGTCAGCATCTTTGCCAAGTCGAATCTTACCGTACGGACTAAAAACGAAGAAAATGCTTAATAATAGTAATAATGAAAGCAACAGCAAGTAGTACCATCCAAATGAAGATGCGACGAAATTCTTTGCATTCATTGTAAAGGTTTCAAAGCTTTCCGATGCAAAAGCGCCGTATCCTACCGTGATGATGATCAATGCAATTGTAATGTAAAAGACATTTGATATTTTTCTCATGTTTCTCCCTTCAAAATTAGGTTACTTGTTCGTCTAATGAACGATTATATACTATACATATACTTTACAAAGAAGGCAAAGGGCAAAAAAAAGAGAGGGATATCTAATGAGTTATTTTATTTATTCATAAAGCACGACAAACATAGACAGGATATAACAAAAAAGTGTAATTTCAACCACATTACTCACACCAGACTCATCGCACTGAATGAATTAATAATGACCTTCTACCTATCTAATCATAGATTGGACACTGTTTTTCTTCAGTTATGACTGTGTGTTACTTTGCAACATTACTACTCGTGTTAGTCTAACTAAAACATCATCCACCATCAGCTTTAAAGTAGCTGATGATAGATGATGTTCATGAGTTTAATGCATCTGTAAATTAGTATTTGTGATCCCACTGATCGGTAAAAATTAAATCATCCAAACTTCGCCGTTTCTCCCAATTCGCTGTTTCCAATATAGGTGCAGTAGGATAACTTTCCGTGTAACCAATAGACAAAAGAGCAATTGGTTCAACATGGGGTGGTATATTCAAAATATCGCGTACATCATTCTTTTTATAAAAGCTCACCCAGCCCATCGCTAGGCCTTCCGCACATGCCGCTAACCACATATTTTGGATGGCACAAGCAGTCGATAACATGTCTGTTTCAGGAATGGAATTACGTCCCAACACATGTGAGCCACCACGCGTAGGATCACATGTCACACAAATCGTAATAGGTGCTTCTCTTAGTCCTTGGATTTTTAAGCCAAGAAACTTTGTCTCTTTCTCTCCCTCATCTTCATAATGAATCGCTAGCGCACGCCTTTCTTTATCTGCTGCCCAAGCCAACTTTTCTTTCGTTTCATCAGACGAAACGATAATGAAATTCCACGGTTGCATGAAGCCAACTGAAGGTGCATGATGAGCTGCTCTTAGTATGTTATGTATCGCATCTTCGGGAATGGGTGTCGGCAAAAAACTTCGCACATCTCTTCTGTTGTAAATCACTTTGTAGACTGCATCTTTTTCTTCTTCTGAAAACATATGACATCTCTCCTCTAGACTTATACGCCAATTAGTTTGCTGTTCGTTATAGACCATCATGGATTCATTATAATGAAATTATATAAAGATAGACAGGTTTGCTTAAGTACTACTTATATATATTCAATTCGCTATACATACTATTCCCACTTTATTCGAACAATCAAATTGTTTGTCTACTTTCAAGTAATAGAAAAGTGGTTTCAACTATTTTTCCAATCTCCAGTTGAAACCACTTTTCTATATACTATTCACAATAAATAGGTTCACTTCTCATCTGTTTTCGTAATGGATACTCCACGTTCTGCAAATACTGTTTGCGCAACGGATAATGCATTCAGCACACTCGGGAATCCTGTGTATGGAATTAGGTGCATCATGCAGCCGATAATCTCGTCCGGTGTCAAACCAACATCAAGACCTGTTTTGATATGCATCTGAATTTGTGGCTTACCTTGTGCTACAAGAGCCGTGATCGTCGTCAGGACCTTCTGTTTATTATCCAATCCAGGTCGCGAATAAATATCACCAAATGCAAACTCCACAACATACTTAGTCAAATCGGGCGCTACATCTTTGAAGCTCTCGCCAATTTCCATCTCACCTGCTGGGTGATCTTCACCCGATAACGTGAGTTCCATTAACTTTTCCAAACCACGTTTATAGCGATCTTCCGCCATTTCAAAAACCTCCTTGATTATAGTAGCCGCCATTCCATCACGACTGGACGTGAACATTTTTTGTATTTTTAACTAGCGGTCATACTACTAGTGTAGCAAACTTTAAATAAAATCAAATTTTTTTGACTACTTATAGTTTTATAGGCTTCTAGCTCAATATATAAGTGCAATAACTAGCTTTTCTAATTAGTAATTTTAAAAGTGGTATCGGGATTTATTACTAGAAACCCTTCCAATCGTTTATACTGAAAAGAAACAATCGAGCAAGGAGGTTTGCAAAATGGAATTTAAAAATATTGAGGAACAGATCATTCAAAAATACAAAGATGACGAAAACTTCATGATCCGCCTATTTGTTCAGTGGTGCGCGAATCATAAACTGAATCCACAAACTCTTTATCAGCAAGCATACCCCGAACAACAGGAAAATCTAGCATTAAAAGAAATCATGGAAAGCGATGATGGATTTGAGGAACTTCATATAGATGATGAAACGATGCTGGATGTGCTTCAACTGTTTGGAAATGATGATTTGGCGTTTGTAGTCGCGGATGAAATCCGGAAGTTTACATCGTGAAGAGTTCCTGTGAGAGAAGCTATTCCGTTTGTTTATGTTAGCAAACGGAATAGCTCTTACGTAGGTTCTATTTTTCAAAAGTATGATTTTCATTTCTTCCTTGCTTACCCACTATTAATATAGCTGAATACAACACAAGCGCGATGCCTAGTATCTGCAATGGAAGCAGTTGATCCCCTAGGAACAGTACGCCAACCAAAACTGCAACAATCGGTTCAATAGTTGCGAGAATCGACGCCTTTCCAGCCTCCAAATATTTCAAACCCGTTGTATATAACACATATGCTGCAACGGTGGAAATCAGTGCCAGTAGTAGGGCAGAAATCCAGACGTCCACATACCGGAATGTGTCAACTTTGCGCCATACATTACTCGTCAGCGACATGAATAAGGCCATATACAAGAATGTGTATGTAGTAATCGTTAGGGCCGAATAACGTTTCGTGATCGGCTTGGTGAAAACACTGTACAGCGCATAACAAAATCCCGAAAGAACCCCTATGAAAAGTGTCTGACTAGGAATAGTCTGTGACCCTAGCGGCAATAGCCCGACTACGAACGCACAACCAACAATAGCAAATACTAGTGCTAGACCTTTGCGTGCAGTGAGTAATTCCTTAAAGAAGATCTTCGATAGAATCATCACGAATAACGGTCCCGTATATAATAACGTCACGGCAAGAGACAAGCTGGAACGTGAAAACACTTCGAAATAAAAGTAGTTAAACAGCGCTAGACTAAAAATACCTGCACTCGCAAAAAACACGTGATCTTTTATTCGTGTCCGTAACTGATCCCGAAAAAATAACATCATGATAGCAAATAAAAATACAAAGCTGAAAATCCCTCGAATCGCTACCACATCCCAAGCTGTAAATCCCCGCGCATATAGTGGTGCTATGAATAAACCAATCAATCCCCAACAGACTGCTCCTGCAATTGTGATTACATAAACTTGGGTGTTTGATTGCATTTCTATTCTCCCTCCATTCTCGAGAATAAACTACTATTTACTTTTTAATCTACTTTCTATTATATATAATGGAAAGCAGGCTTGCATAGGAGACGTGCATTCTCAAATTCAAAAGCTATCTACACGAAAAAAAAACGTAATTGATTGAACAATTACGCCTTCCCATGTAAATTTATATATTTAATTATTTGTTTGAAAGTATATCCTCATTTTACCGCTACGAGATTCAATAGCATTTCCGCAGACACATACTCCATATCAAAAGCATCTGCTACAGCTTTATACGTGATATGCCCATCTAATGTATTGATTCCTTTTTGAAGAGAAGGGTTCTCTAAGCATGCACATCTAAATCCTTTATTTGCAATTTGGAGTGCATACGGAACAGTTACATTCGTTAATGCCGTCGTTGATGTTTGTGGAACTGCACCTGGCATGTTTGCTACCGCATAGTGAACTACGTCATGTTTGACGTAAATCGGATCATCGTGCGTCGTGACTTGATTAGAAGTTGCAAAAATTCCGCCTTGGTCGATTGCGATATCGACTAGAACTGACCCAGGCCTCATAGATTTAACCACATCTTCGGATACAAGCTTCGGTGCTCTGGTCCCTGGAATTAACACAGCACCCACAACTAAATCCGCATTTTTTACAGACTCTGCAATGTTTAAGGGGTTGGAAACAAGTGTCTGAACATCATTTCCGAAAATATCATCTAATTGACGTAGCCGCTCTACTGACAAGTCTAGAACCGTTACCCTTGCACCCATTCCCACTGCAATTCGGGCAGCATTAGTTCCAGCTTGCCCACCGCCTATGATGGCTACACTTCCGCGTGATACACCAGGTACACCGCTCAATAACATCCCTTTACCTCCATTGGTTTGTTGTAGATACTGGGCACCGATTAATGTCGCCATGCGTCCTGCAACCTCACTCATTGGCGCCAATAGAGGTAACGTGTTGTTAGGAAGTTGAACTGTTTCGTAAGCGATTGCAATTACTTTTTTATTTAGCAGCTCTTTCGTTAGTTCTGAATCCGATGCGAGATGCAAATAGGTGAATAAAATAAGTCCTTCCCGGAAATAGCCATACTCAGCTGATATCGGCTCTTTTACCTTCATCACCATATCTACTTTCCAGGCTTCTTCTGCAGTTGCTACGATCTTGGCACCTACATTGATATACTCTTCATCTGTAAAGCTTGAACCTGCTCCCGCCCCAGTTTCGATAACTACTTCATGGCCCGATGAGCATAAGTTAAACACTCCCGCAGGTGTCATAGCGACACGGTTTTCATTATTTTTAATTTCTTTCGGTACACCAACTAGCATGTTGTTTTCCCCCTTTAGAAAAGTAGTATCTGTTCTACAGTTTTTGATTGATTGTGTGTGCGGTAACTATGCGGCTGGGCCATAAGCAATTTCTGCCCGGCCCACCACAGACACCACATGCAAACTTGAATAGTTTACTTGAGGCCTATCTTTTTCACTTCTGTGAGTGATTTATCAATAATTGAAATGATGGTTTCCACTTCTTCTTTATTGATACAGAACGGAGGAGCAAATGCCAACGTATCCTGACCTTCATAAACAATACTTCTTGCCAACAGACCGTGGTTCAATGCTTCCTCCACTACTTTTACAGACACCGGATCAGCGAAGCGTGTATTAGTTTCTTTATCTTTCAATATTTCAACTGCTCCCAGCAATCCGATTCCTCTAATATTGCCAATTTCCTCATGACGCTGTGCCAACCATTTAAATCCGTTTTGTAATTCGGCACCCATATTTCGTACATTTTCTATCATATTTTCTTCTTCAATAATTTCCAGATTCTTTAATGCGACAGCGCAGCACATTGGATGACCGCTATATGTGTATCCGTGCATATAAACACCATCTGTTAATTCAATTAATTCATTTTTGATTTTTTCTGAGATGACCATTCCGCCTATCGGAGCGTAACCACTTGAAATTCCTTTCGCGATCACCATCATATCCGGAACAGCTCCGAAATTCTCTATCCCAAAATTAGTACCCGTTCTTCCGAACCCTGTGATCACTTCATCGGCAATGAATAGAATTTCATTTTGATTACATATTTCTCGAACTTCCTTGAAGTAATTTTCCGGTGGTAAATTGACTCCTCCAGAACCTTGAATTGGCTCTGAGATAAAGGCCGCAATGGTTTCAGCTCCTTCACGTGCAATCATTTCCTTCAGCGCTTGAATTGATGAATCCACATAATAGAAATCCGGCGCTAATGAAGGGAAGTTTCTGAAACCAGGTAAGCCTGTTGCACTCGATGCCCCGACAGATACACCATGATACGATTTATTACGGGAAATAATCTTTTTCTTATCAGTCTTCCCTTTTAGTCTCCAATACTGTCTAGAAGTTTTAAATGCTGTATCATTCGCATCAGAGCCTCCGGATGTAAAGAAAGTCATCGTTAAATCTCCGGGAGTCATTTGCGCCACCTTTTCTGCCAACATAATTGCTGGTTCATGGCTGTTTGTGGAGAAGGTTGAACTAAATGCCAATTTTTTCATTTGATCCATTGCCGCTTGACCAAGTTCTTCCCTACCATGACCGATATTGACATTCCATAATGAGGACAGTCCATCAATCACTTGTTTTCCTCTAATGTCTTTCAAATAAATCCCTTTACCTTCTGTGAAAATAAAACCTGGGCCTTTTTCTTGTTGTTGCTTGAAAGAGCTCGTAGGATGCATAAAATGTTGCTTATCAATCGCTGCCAATTCCTCATATCTCACTTGTGCGTTTTCCTTTGTTTTCATCGTCATATTGTTCTCCTCCATATAATTAATATTTTTATTTGATCAATACTTATTGCTGTAAATCCAACATGCTTATGACAACATTTATATGTTTTCTTTCAAGGCGTCCCGAAATACTGGATTACTATTCTGCGAAGCAGATTGATGTGTCACCAATCGGTCCGATGCCACTTCTTCATAGACTTCTTCATAGACTTCTTCATAGACTTCTTCATAAACTTCTTCATGCTCTTCTGATTCAATTTCAACTAACTCCCCCTTCCTCAAAGACTTCATTAAAGAGAAGCCCATTAGGAATAAGATAAACGTTAGCGGAAGCGCTGCAACCAATGAAGCCGTTTGAAGCCCTTGCAGTCCGCTACTGATAATCAGAACTGCAACGATGGCTGACATTAACACTCCCCAAATTGCTTTCACCATGTTACTAGGATTTTGATTTCCATTCGTCGTCATCATTCCTAGTACAAAGGTAGCGGAGTCAGCTGAAGTCACCAGGAATGTGATAATTAGTAAAATAAAGACAACTGACAGCAAGGTACTCATAGGGAAGTTTTCAAAAGTAGCAAACAGTGCGCTTGTTACGTCATTTTGTACAGCTCCTGCAATGTTCGTATTTTGGAATAAATCCATATAAATTGCCGTTCCACCAAATACAGCGATCCACACAGTGGCAATGAAAGGAGGTACGATCAATACACCGAAAACAAACTCACGAATAGTCCTGCCTCTTGAAATTCGCGCAATGAATGCACCTACAAATGGTGACCATGCAATCACCCATGCCCAATAGTTAACTGTCCATCCCTTAGACCAAGTATTGCCGTCATAAGGTGAAAGACCAAGACTCATGCCAAAGAAATTCTGAATGTAATCTCCAATGCCCAAGGCGAAGACTTCCAATATGAATTTAGTAGGCCCTAAAAATAAGATAACTGCTATCAAACCTAGTGCCAGAACTAAATTTAATATACTAAGGAACTTTATTCCCTTATCCAATCCAGTCAATGCGGAAGTTAAATATAATAGCAACAAACCTCCCGTAATGAGTAATAAGAACGTAGTATTTTGCGGTATATCGAATACATAATTTAAACCACCATTTATTTGCAATATTCCCATGCCTACTGATGTTGCAACACCGAGCACAGTAGCAATGACGGCTAAAATATTGATTCCGCTTCTCAATGGCTTCTTGCCACTCTTGCCAATGACAGGATTCAATGTGTCACTGATCATCCCGCCACTATTTTTCCGATACTGGAAATACGCCAACGTCAAGCCTACAATCGTGAACACCGACCATTGATGAATGCCCCAATTAAAGAAAGAATATTGCATGGCCTGCCTTCCAGCTTCCGGGGACAACCCTTCCATACCACTTGGCGTATTCGTAAAATGGCTCATCGGCTCTGCAATCCCCCAAAACACTAAGCCTGCTCCAAATCCTGTACTGAATAACATACCAATCCAGGTAAAGTAGGAATATTTCGGTTTTTCATGGTCCCCGCCCAATCTGATCCGACCGTATTTACTCACAGCCAGCCCAGCACAGAATAATACAATTGCCAAAACAGAGAGTAGGTAAAACCATCCAAATGCATCTGATGTAAAGTTGTACGCTAGATCTGCCCATTCGGACATCCCGGCAGAATCTACTGTTCCCCAAATGACCAGTAATGCAATCACTATCGCTGATATCCAAAAGACACTGTTCATATATATCGCATTGCTTTTAGGTTTCATATAGTTGCTCCTTTTTAGTTTCTATACTGGTATAAAGGCAACATACTCATTCATCTATTAAGTGGGCCGCTTGTGCGATAACTTAAAACTTACCACTCTAGGTTCCGTCATTTCTTGTATAGTAAACTTCACTCCTTCCCTTCCTAGTCCAGAACCTTTCACTCCTCCGAATGGCATTCCATCTATGCGATAGTCACTGCTGTCATTTATCATGATTCCGCCCACGTCCATCTTCCCAATTGCTTGAAATGCTCGATCTATATCGTTTGTGAAAACCCCTGCCTGCAATCCGAAATTCACGTCATTTGATTTCTCGATTGCCATTTCCAGATCGGAAACCGGAAACAGTAATACGACAGGACCAAATACTTCTTGTTTGGCAATTGTACAATTTGGCGGGACATCCGTTAACACGGTTGGAGAGTAGAATGCACCATTGCGCTTCCCGCCAGCTAACAATTTTGCTCCCATGTCAATTGCTTCATCTACCCAGCTTTCTACCCTAATTGCCTCGGACTCATTGATCAAAGGACCCATATCCGTTGTGTCTAGCATCTTATCTCCAATTTTATATTGACGTGTACGTTCAACGAAAAGAGAACTAAAAGTTTCATAGACCGTTTCTTCAATATAAATTCGCTGCACACCTAGACAATTTTGTCCTGCTGCATAAAATGCACCTGATACTGAAGACTCGACAGCTGTTAGGATGTCCGCATCACGTAACACGATGACTGGTGAATTAGAGCCGAGTTCCATACTGAGCTTCTTCAAACCCGCTTTTCTGGCAATTCCCTCACCCGTTTCCAGACCCCCAGTAAATGACACCATTCGAATATCTGGATGTGTCACTAATGGATCACCGATTACGCTACCTTTACCTGTGATGACCGAAAGTATCTTGGAAGGCAGGCCCGCATGTTCAAATGCTTCAGCTAGCAAAAGCGCACTGATTGGTGTAACTGTCGCTGGTTTAACAATGATGGCATTTCCTGAAGCAATGGCTGGCCCCACCTTATGAGCAACTAGGTTCAATGGATCGTTAAAAGGTGTGATCGCTGCAATTATGCCAATCGGAAAGCGGTAATAGTAACCGACGCGATCTTCACTTCCTTCTGATTGATCAAAAGAAATGGTCTCACCATTAATGCGCCTCGCTTCTTCAGCACTTAATCTAAGCGTTTGAATACAACGTTTGACTTCCGCTGTTGCCTCGCGAATTGTTTTGCTACCTTCTAATGCAATGACAGCCGCGTATTCCCCTTTATTTTCTTCGATATAAATTGCTGCTTTGTTCAACACGCTGATTCTTTGATGAACTGGCATCGCAGCAGCAGTTTTCGCACCTTCTTTTGCTTCCTCAATAGCCAGCAGTAAATCTTCTTTTGAGGCCGAGGGAACAGTACTAACAAATGAGTTGTCTTGTGGATTCAGAACCTCTATCACTTCTTCTTTCTTAACCCATTTTCCAGCTATAAACATTGGTTTTCCAGGCATTGTTGTTTTCATTGTCATTATGTTATACCTCCAAAATGATTATATTTCACCGTCTTCCACCTTCAGCAATTTGATAGCGGACTCCACCAAGATATTTACGCCTACTAACATGCAACGTTCATCGATATCGAATATATTCGTGTGCAAATCTCGGCTGATTCCATCTGGCAATGCGCATCCAAGGAAAAACATTGAGCCAGGGACTTTCTGTGTCATATAGCCAAAGTCTTCACCACCAAGGCCAAATCTTTCTTCTTCAATTTGAATAGTCGGATATAAATCTTTTGCGGTTTGCTTAATAAGAGTATTGACGGTGCGATTATTATTTAATGCCGGCTCACCGCGATCTACTTCGAATGAGTACGAACCGCCAAATGCTTCAGCCAGTTTAAATGTTTTTTCAATTTCCGCACTTAATTTATATCTGGCCTCTTTTGAATATGTCCGCATAGTTCCAGTTACAGCAATCTCCTGCGGGATTACATTACTTGCCGCCCCTGTGTGGATTTCACCGATGCTGGCGACAACTGTTTCCAAGGGAGAAATCGTTCGGGAACTAACTCCATAAAAGGCTGGCAAAATAGCACCAAGCATCCAAACAGGATCCGTTCCCATATGTGGATACCCACCATGACCACCAGTGCCTCTAATCTTTGCGCGGAAAACATCTACATTCGCCATACTGTAGCCATCATTCACTTGGATTGTGCCTGTAGGATGCCATGGACAGACATGAAGCGCAATGACAGATTCAACATCTTCTAAAACGCCTTCTTCAATCATTCTCGGTGCACCTGATAAACCTTCTTCATCAGTAGCTTCTTCGGCAGGCTGAAAGATCAATTTTACAGTTCCTTGAAACAAACCTTCCGAGCATTTCGCTGCCAGAACTTGAGCTACGCCAAGCAAAATCGCAGTGTGAGCATCATGCCCGCAAGCATGCATTACACCATGATGCTCAGATTGAAAGTCATGACCCGTTTTCTCTTCTATTGGCAACGCATCCATATCTGCACGAATCGCAACTGTCCGGCCTTCACCAGTTGAAATCGTCGCCACGACTCCTGTCTTCCCGACGTTAGTCTGAACAGTAATCCCTTCGATTGCTCTTAACGACTCTGCGACAAAGTGTGCTGTTTTATATTCATCGAAACTGAGTTCTGGATACTTGTGAATATGCCGCCGCCATTTGATCAACTGTTGTTCCAAGCTTGTAGTAACTGATAGATTTTCTATTTCTACCGGCATATAAATCCCCCTAAACCGAATGATTTACTATTAGAAAACATCCATTCATTTTACTTAAAGAAAATTACTTTTCATCACCTTTTGATAGCGCTTTCAAATAATAGTTTTAACAAAATCGCACAAACAAGCAAATAACTCATTTTTACCAACTCAAAAGGTCACTCTATTCTTAATTTTAGATGACTATTTGCAAATGATCTTTTATAATTAAGTTTCTATTAAAATCCGTTAACACTTCACAGCCTGTTTCTGTTACTCTGATAGATTCGCTAATCTCCACTCCATAATCTTCAAACCACAGTCCAGGAATTAAATGGAAGGTCATATTCGGCTGTAATACCGTTAAATCACCTTTACGGATACTTGCCGTATGCTCGCCCCAATCTGGCGGATAATTCAATCCTACGGAGTAGCCAATCCTAGAATCCTTACTAATGTTATACTTTGAGATGACAGAATTCCAAGCGCGTTCAACTTCTTCACAAGTTGCGCCAGGTTTAACTGCGTCTAGCGCAGCGTTCATACCCTCTAACATTACTTTAGATGTATCCAATGCCTGCTCAGTCGGCTCTCCAATACAAACCGTTCTCGCAAGTGGCGAATGATAACGTTGATGACAACCTGCTAATTCAATGATTACCATCTCGTTGTGAGCATATTTTCTATCTGTCCATGTTAGATGAGGAGCTGCCGTATTCTTTCCCGCCGGTAACAAAGGGACAATTGATGGATAATCTCCCCCGTATTCTGTTGTCCCGCTAATCAAATCCTTATATATATTTGCTGCCACGTCACATTCCCTGACACCTTCCTGAATGGATTGAACTGCTGCATTCATACCAAGACCAGCAATTTTAGCAGCCCTTCTCATATATTCAATTTCCTTTTCCGATTTTATAATACGGACATGATTCACCAGAAGGGTTACGTCTAAGAATTGGACGTTGGGCAAATTTTGCTTGAGTTTTTCATAAGCTAGCGCTGAAAAATAAAACGAACCCATTTCTACTCCCATTCTTCTATTTGATTGACCAATTTGTTTTAAGATCTTTGCTATGAAATCCATAGGATGTTTAGAATCGGAGTGCACATGATCTTCAGGGTAAGAAATAATATTATCCTTGTATAGCCACGTTGTAGCTTCAGCCGCTTTTGCATCCATTTTTCTTCCGATCCAAATCGGTTGTTCTTCATCAATAATGACGATTAACATTTGATCGACATAGAAGGACCAGCCATCATAGCCAGAAATATAATTCATATTTGCAGGATTCGTAATTAATAGTACTTCAATACCTTGTTCCAGCATTCTAGTCTTCGTCCGCTCCAACCGATCCTTATATTCTTTCAAACTAAATGGCAACATTTGATTTCCTCCTATTCAACTTCAGTAATATATTCTTGTGTACTTTAGATCACTTTTGGTTTTTAATATTGAATATTCATTGGTTGTTAGTATCTGTTGTTGATTTTTATTATAGATTCTTACTACTTGAAATTCATCTTCACTTTTGTATGAACTTTCAGATAACTTTTCATACACTTTTAATAAACTAGAAAATAAAAAAAGAATCGAAAATGAATTATTTTCGATTCCTTCCTATTTCATTAGGCTAAAGCGGAGTTGTCTTCAATTTTGATAACACCTGTTGACCATACTCTAATACTGAAGTTGAGTAAGAATAAATCGTCAGGATCTTCCAGAGATAAATTCGTCAACGTTTCTATTTTTCGTAACCGGTATAATAGAGATTGACGATGAAGATTCATCTCCCGGGCTGTTTGGCTCACGTTACCGTTGTTATAGTTATACGCAATAAATGTGTTGATAAGATCCATATCTCTTTTTTCATCATATTTAACTAGGGCTGATATGGTAGATAGAGTAATATCTTGGACCTCTTCATTGATTGCTAAACTCAAAAGCAAGCGACTAATCTGTGTTTCATCAAAGTCGAGTCTCTTTCCTGTACCTCTTTGACTTCTCCCCATTTCCAATGCCGCTTGTGCTTTTTGAAAACTATCTGAAAACTTCCAAATTCCATCTTTTTCTTTTCCTATCCCCCAAGTGAACGTAACACCGGGCAATAGGTGATGGAATCTTCTTTCCACTAAGTCCAGGAACTGATGAACCGTATCAGACGTTACACTGTTCGAAGTTTCTAGAAATACAATCACTTCATCATTTTCAAATGAAAAAAGTAATTGACGCTGAATATTCTCAGCAGCATATAGCATCCCTTCTCTAATATAAATGCTCATTCGTTCCAAGTTTACTTTTTTTGATTGGGCATGCACTTCATCTCGATTGATCAATTCTTTTAGATGTGCTGGATATCCGACAATACATATATAAGGAAGTTCAAGATCGTATCTGAAAAATTCAGCATGAGAAGAAATATGTTCTTCGGACATCTTTTCTCCCCTAGCCAAGTTCAATAAAAATTCATTCTGCATACGGCTTTCCGCCTTAATCACCGCACTGCTACGCGAGAACCACAAGGCAGCCGCAACTACAGCTTTCTCAGCAATTGACTCTTGTTCTTCATTCAATCTTTCACCCACTTCAGTCAATACGAAAAAGTCTCCTTTATGGTCAGCATCAGAATGGATATCAAGATGAATGAGCTGCCTACCACCACGTTCGAGTCTTTTAATCTCCGAGAACACAGGATGATGTGATTCACGAATAAATGTCTGGTTCTTCATTTGTTTCCACAATGCGAACACATCATTTGCATTTGCGCCGCCTGCAATCACTTCTTTTTTCTCATTACAAATCAGTATAGAATGACCTAATTCTTGTTCTATATATTTCGTAATGTGTTCTAACGTTTTCCCTTCAAGAATCTTTTGAATCAAATATTGTTGTATATCTTTGGAACGCCCTCTATCCTGACGTTGCAGTTCATTCAACTTAGTCATGACCTCATGGACAACATCCGAAAAGCGGATTTCCCAAGGGAGTTCAATGATGACAAACTCTCTTTCCTCAGCAAATCGTATAACTTCTTCTGGTATTTCAAAAACATATCTACCTGTAGCAATTACGAAAGCCGATGCTCCCGAGTCATATACATCCTTAACAAATGACATAAACTCCTCTGTCTTTTCATGGCAGCCAATTCCTGTACTGAGTACAAATTCATTCTTCCTGACAAAATTTTCAACAGGACTTTCAATAACCGAGACCCATTCGACCGATCTGTCAGCAATAAATTCTTTACCCGTTTTTAAAATGGCGGACTGAAGTAAGCGAGATTCTAAAATTTCCTTGACCGATAAAAGCATCCTAGCAAGCTCCTCCCTGTAATTGCAACTTTATATTTTTTCCTAGAACTTTTCGGATCTATTGAGTTCCTTTAGTAATATTTTTTATCTAAAATATTTTTCACATCGAAGCGATTCATATCCCTTAGTATTTTGCCATAAAATACAATAATAAAATATACATTGAAAACGCTTACAAAGAATAAAATATTTTACTTAATGTTACACTTGTTTTTTCAGATTATTAACTTCAACAAATCACAACAAAGTTTAGCGATTTTTATATTTCTTGTCTTCAGATTCATCACTAAAACTTGCATTTTACTAACTAGACTTGAGCACCTATACGGACTTACTTGCTATTATTCACACTTTTCATCAGCTTTGTCAATGCTTGGTTAATAATTACCCTGAAAATTTAGACTATAATTTCTCATTCTAGTTATTTTATCACTGAAGACATATGTAATGTCTCGCTCGTCTCCTCTATGATACGATATGAACCTCCTTTAATTTCAAAGGTTACTAAATATGTAAAGAGCGCTTTTGTATAGCCTCTCCAATAAAACACCACTGGGTATTTTACCCATCCCGTCTGCATTTCATTTGAGCAAATGTCCCTCGTGCCTTTTCATGATGTTTAGAAAATGTATTAAAACAAGCAAAGACCGCTAATCCAATGATTAGCGGTTAATTACATTACTCTTCGTTATTCCACTACGCGCTATATCTTCGTAACCCTTTATCTTGGAAAACATTTAATGTTTAATAGACTTCCACTCGATAAGTACAGGTATCATCGAAACCAGTGTCCTTATATATTGCAAAATTTTCTTATCTGTAATTATCTATTTAATTCAACGTGAAAAAGACATTTTTGGCTACTTCATTAGAGAATAAACATGAATGAGTGCAGGTGAGGTATCTAGCTATGGAATAATATCATATTGTTTCATAGCTAGGATCTAGTATTAGAATTTAGTACTTCGCAAATACATTCTGTTGCACTCACATTGGATATTTGTAAAATACCCCCTACTCAACAAGTATGAAATCCACGCCACCTACACCGACGTCAACTTTCAACTGAATGGTAGTATCCGAGTGCTCGTATGCTTCATTTACATAGATGCCTTTGCCTTTAGCAATTAAACCTTTTGTCCCGACGCTACCTATACCTTTTGAAACAGATAATTTAACTCCAGTCCCTTTAGGTAAGTGAACCTTCGCATCGCCCACTCCTAGGTTGATGTCCACATCAAAGCTATCCTTCCATTCGCCGCCTAGATTGATCGTCGTATCCCCCACCCCAGCATCTATTGATACATGATTGAGATGGATTCCTGCCAATCTTAGTACTGAATCAGATACCCCCATATCGACATTCAGATTTACAGGTATTTCATTTGTCAGTTGAATATTCCAATCGTTTCGTTGCTTCCGCAGAGCTGAAAAACCTTTCATTTTCTGCTGAATCTCTACATATCCGGCATCTCTTTTATTCTTATACGTAACGGATGGATACCATTTTTTCACATTCGTATCAATGTCCCCCTCCACCCATTGCGTCGCACCGCCTTCAATTAGAAGATTACCAGCACCAAAACGGATTGCCACATCCAATGATTTCGCATTATCCTTTTCGATTAATAATGCACCAGAAACCCTCTCCGATTTCATCCAGTCATATGACCAAACGCTAACCACACCTAACAGTACTACTCCTACAAAGACTCCGAGTATTTTCCGCATATAGGCACCCCTTTACTCTAGTATAAGCGCAACTCAATAAAGTTGAGTCCACCATATGACTGAAGTGTATACCAGACTTAAGTCTGAGCGGTATAGTATATGGAGTTTGATTGGGAATTATTTTACTTTTTTAATAACAAAATCTATCGTCTTTAAAATTCAGCTAGATATCCAACCCAATCTATGTCTGCTTAAGCTGTAATGCAGTGCATTTGGTTCACGAAATCTAACTACGTTTTATCTAATCATTTTCAATTCATATTTCTAACACAGTAGATTACACGCATACTATAAAACTAAAATCATTCAGTTAGAAGCCGTTGTAATCTAACCTCTATTCTAACAATATTAAGTTTCATAAGGACTTAAATTAGAACCATTAAATTAATATATATGTCTGTGCACTTTCCATCAACCAGATGTGAAGCAGTATTATTATTCATTGATATATTCTTTTTTCTAATATAAAATGTTTTTTATTTTGTGCCCAATTATAAACTACAAGGCCGAACAAAATATAAATAGAATAGAATATGTATAGTGAACTAAAGCTAATAATCCCCACCAATACACCTGCTAACAATGATCCTCCACTAATCCCAATATCAAAAATTGAGAGAAAAGTAGCCATTGCTACAGGACGTCGCTTTGGTTCAGAGTTTTGCAAAACGACTGTTTGAAAACTTGGGAATAATGTACCCCAGCCAGCCCCGATAAAAGCAGCCGCTATAAAAAATAACACAGCGTTAGTAGACAAACCAAGCACTAACATACCAATTGCAAATGAAACAATCGATGGAAAAATAATTGCATTGGCGCCATATTGATCATACCATCGACTAGTTAGTGGCCGTGTCAGTAAAAGTACAACTACATAAACCACAAAAAAGTAACCAGACTCTGTTCCTAATCCTTGTTCAACCGCATAAATTGCCATAAAGGAAAGAACAGACGCATAAGCAGTACCAAAAAATGCGCCAGTAATAGAAATTCGTAAAGCAGATTTTTCAAATAGTGGTGCTTTCTCTTCACTAGCGGAATGCCTGTCAAGACTTTCTTTTGGCAGACGAGTCATCAAACCGAATACTAAAGAAATTAAAGAACAAAAAGCACTTCCCCAAAATAATACATATAAATTAAATGTAGACAAAATGGTAAGACCAATAAATGGTCCAATGACCATCCCTAAATTAGCCGACAAGATAAAGTAGCCCATGCCTTCCCCTTTTCGAGATTCCGGCACCATATCAGCTACAATGGCTACAGTAATGGTTGTCGCCATTCCAAACCCTAAACCATGAATGAAGCGTACAAAAAGAAGCAGGGGAATGGAATCGAAAAAGCTATATAGAAACGATGCAATGGTAAAAAGAAATAAAGACAAAATCAACATGAATCGTTTGCCATACCTCTCAATCCACTGTCCCATAAAAGGTCTAATAATTATAGCAGCACCAATATAAATGGTGGTAAACAGGCCAGCTACAGTTCCTGTCGAGCCATAATGAGAGATTGCGACTGTTGGTAATGTGACAAGTAAAGCAAAATACGTCATAATAAAAAAAAAGTTCAATATAGATATAAGGATAAAATTTCTAGTCCACAATTTTTCAGTACTCATTGAAAACACACCTCACAAATAATTGTGACACATTGCAAGCGTAACGTTGTCCTTCAAGTAACATCTAACTAATCAGTTTCTAATTGATTAGTTAGATGTTATTTCGCTTAAATTATTCTTTCAAAGGACCATGCTCTTGTACTTATCCTTGACAGAATTTATTATTCTTTAATCGTTAACGCTCTTAATTCTTCTTCTAATTCGGGTACTTCTTTGCCTAAGTACTCCCATTCAGTATCATAAGCTAAATTTAAGAACTTCTCTTCTTCCGCTTTAGGTAATTTGAAAAGTTCAACGCCCGCTTTTTCTAATTCGGCAATTTCCTCTTTATCTAGTTGTTCATAATAGTCAACCATTTCTTTTTCATAATTCGCTGTCGCCACAATAATCGCGTCGCGGTCTTCCGACGAAATCTCTTTCCATTTATCATCGTTCATTAGGATTGTACAGTTTTGCGTCCAAAATGGGTGATCTAAAACGTACTTAGATGAATCAGTCCATCCGTCTTTTCTAGGTCCATTAAATCCTCCATACACAAATCCATCAACAACACCAGTTTGTAAAGATGTATAAACTTCTGAAGGGTCAATCATTGAAGAATTAATTCCAAGCTTTTCAAAAAAACGAATGTAGTTTGGAGCTGACCGTATTGGTAGGTTCTTCAAATCATCAACGCTATCAATTGGCTCGTTTAGCCATAACCTCGGTGAACCTGTTAACCATCGGCCTATATATTTAACATTCAGTTTTCCATGTCGTTCATCCATTAGATTATAAAATCCATTTTCTCTTTCTTCCCACGGTGTCAATTGCGATAAAGCAATGCTAAGTGTTTCAGGTGCAAGTGATTGGTATTGTCCAATATACGTAAAGTTAATATCCATTACACCAGAATTCATTGCCTCAAACTGCTCACCAATAGGGATTACATCAGCACCACCACGCCAATTCACCTGTACTCTACCATCCGTCACGTCTTCTACCGTATCAATCCAATTATGAAGCGTAGCAGTTAAAGGATGATCTTTTGGCAAAAAACTTACAGCATTTAATGTCATCCCCTTCGAATTACCACCTTTCTCCTTATCCTCTCCATTGTTATCAGAGCAGGCCGTTAAAAGTAAAAGCAGTAGAATGGGTAAGATCATATGATATAATTTAAAGTTTTTCATTGTGTTTGAGTCTCCTATTATATATATTTTTATGAAATTTATTATTTAACAAAGCTTGGTAACCATAACGTCAATGATGGGAACATAATCATTAATCCCATTATTGCTAAGTTCAAGATAATAAATGGAATAACCGCTATATAAATCTCTTTTATTGATATAGAGTCTTTTGGAATAACTGCTTTCATCGCAAAAAGATCCATTCCAAAAGGTGGTGTAATCGTAGCTACTTGCATATTCAAAAGCATAATCGCTCCAAACCATAGAGGATCAAAACCCATTGAGTTTGCAATTGGCATCAGTACTGGAAGAGTCATCATCATTATCGATAGAGGTTCCATAAAACAACCAAGTATGAGCAATACTACTTGAATAATGATTAATATAATAATTGGTTGAAAGTCTAAATTTCCAACCAGTTGTACCAAACCTTGTGTAACACCTGTATAGCTCAGAATTTGACTAAAAGTAGTAGAACCAATAATAATCATAAAAATCATTACACTGGACCTTAATGTTCCAGTTAGAGAATCCCAGAACTTTCCCCAAGTTAAACCACCATAGAAACAAGACAATACAATTGTCCCCAATGCTCCTAAAACTGCACTTTGTGTTGGTGTGGCAAATCCAAGTATAATAACTCCTAATAGTAAGAAGACGATCACGCCAAGCGGTAAAATATATTTCACAGTTCCAATTAACTTCTCAGACAAAGTTACTTTCTCTACGTCATAAACAGGGGCTAGCTCTGGTTGTAAATAACATCGAATTACTATATATAATACAAATATAATCGCTAATAAAAGGCCAGGTATTACAATTGCAAATAAAAAATGTCCGACAGGTATTGACGCAAGAGAAGCAAGTAATATACCTAATGCTGTTGGTGGAATCATAGTTGCAAGACCCGCGCTACCTAAAATGGGTCCAACAGTCATTGCGGGACTATAACCCTTTTTCTGCATATCTGGAACTAGTAATGATCCCAGTAAAGCTGTGCTTGCTACACTTGAACCACTAAGCACTGAAAATAAGGTACCGCTGCCAACTGCAACAATACTTAATCTACCTGGTAAGTTTCCAAACCATTTTCCAACTGCATCGAAAACTTTAAAGCCTAACCCAGTTCGAAACATGATCTCTCCCATTAAAATAAACATAGGAATAGGTAACAAAGAAAACTTCGAAACTGAAGAAAACATATTTAAAATTAATTGGTTGAGACCAGCTTCCCCATTCCATAATATGATTACACCGACTATATTAATTGTTAGAAATGAGAATGCAATTGGTAAACCTATCATAAATAAAACAAACATACTGCTAAAAACAAGTACCAAAACACCCCACCATTCCATCTAATTACCTCCTATCTTTTCTCAGTTCGAAATTTAAGTTTATTTATTGCAGATAAGAGATTTCTGATGAATTGTATGAATACAAATAGAAAACCTATTGGTATTAATACAATGAGCAAAGAGCGGGGTATTTCCAAAATAGTCTCTGTCTTTATATCTCTCATATATAAGTTCCACGTTGCCAATAATCCATATACCGTAATAACCAAAGAAATCAATGCCCCAATGCAAGAATTCAAAATTTCTATCCGTATTCTATTTTTTTCACCAAGTCTGTTTATTAGTAAATCTAATTTAATATGGCCATCCTCTTTCAATAACCAGGCCACGCCAAGAAATGTTAATAGAACTAAAAGATACTCAGAAACTTCTAATATCCAAGGGAATTGGTAGCTGAAAAATTTGGATGAAACAATATCTATAATTATTAACAAACTAATAATGACAATTACAACCCTACCCAATACGGCCATAAAGTTCATGATAGAATCTAAAAGCTTGTTTATTGTCAATAGCAAATTTATCTTCCCCTTTTTACATCAATTACCTCGCTATGAATAAGTTTAATTAAGCTAGATTCTTTCACATATTCATACTACTCATCACTACACGAAGATTGAAAAACCTCCTAAATATGTATTGTTTTTTAGAGGTTTTTTAGAGGTTTTTTAGTGAATTAAGAAAATCTATTTACAATCTTTCGTTTTTTGATGCACTTCAATCTCTCGGAATACTTATGAATTTTCTACATTACAACAAAGCAATAAATCTTGTTAGCACAATCAATTAATTTAACTTTACCCAATATAGTTCCTATTCATTTTCAAAGCCTGTACCCATTGCTGTGATCGTTCATAGCAGTCCCCAATTTCAAGTATTTTTTTATCAGAAAATGGCTTTCCGATTATTTGAAGCCCAACTGGAAGTTGCGATTGCGTGAATCCACATGCAACAGAAAGTGCTGGAAAGCCTAAGATATTTGCAAGTGGTGTTTTGCCAAGTGTAAACATATTACTTATTGCCTGTTCGGGAACCATCGTACCTATCTCAAATGGCGATTGGACGTTTGTCGGTCCGATTAGCCCATCAATTCCACTCATCTGTCTCATCGTATTTTGCACAAAGCTCTTTCGCGTGCGCTGGGCATTAATATAATCAGTTGCTGAAATATCTCGGCCAAATTGAAACCGGTATTTCAAATCATCTCCGTACAAATCACCATGTTTCTTTAATAACGGATCATGGAAAGATACGACTTCAGATTGAGCAATAGTTTTCAAACTATTAAGTGCCTCATTAATCCCAGGTAATTCAATTGGAACTATTTCAGCGCCAAGGAACTTTAATTGATCAAAAGCTTGTTCAATTACATGCCTTACACCTGGATCAATACCCGAAAACATATACGGCTCATAGAAACCTAGTGTAATCCCTTTCAAATTCTTTAATGAATCTTTGAAATAAGTTACATGATTTTTCTTAACTGAAGAGTCATCTTTTGGATCATAGCCTTTCATAGCCTCAAGCATAATAGCAGCATCTTTTACAGTTCTTGTCATAGGTCCAACATGGTCAAGCGACCAACTAAATGGAAAGCCCCCATGCCGACTTACTAATCCATAAGTAGGTTTAAATCCGACCGTTCCACACATAGCTGCAGGTAGCCGAACAGATCCTGCTGTATCTGTCCCAATTGAACCAAAAGCCATCCCTGTAGCTGTTGCAACAGCAGAACCTCCACTTGAACCGCCGGGTATCTTTGTCATATCCCAAGGGTTTTTTGTATTTCCGTAATGAGGATTTTCGGTTGTCGCCCCCATAGCAAATTCATGAAGATTTGCCTTACCTATAATAATAGCCCCTGCTTCCTTCATTCTTTGAACAGCAGTGGCATCTTCATCAGGTATCCAATTTTGAAAGATTTTTGACCCCCCTGTTGTACGAACTCCTTCTGTTTGTAACAAATCTTTTACTGCAATAGGAATACCATGTAAAGGTCCACGAATTTCACCATTTTGTAGCTCGTTTTCAAGTACTTTTGCTTGAATAAGCGCATCCTCTTCCATCACTGTGATAAAAGCTGTTAGGGCAGGATCATACTCATTGATTCGAGCAAGTGTTAATTTTGTTAATTCTACTGGAGAGACTTTTTTCTTTTGAATCAACGAACTTACTGACTCTATAGTTTCAAATAGAAGTTCACTCATCATTATCCTCCTTGAAATTTTCAAGCATAAAAGTAAAAGCAGGTTCACTAGACAAAATTTCTGATTCGTCTATTCCAATAATGTTAATTAAGTAATCGTTTAAATTCACTTAAAATTCTCCTTTCATCAAGTTAGCGATTTCTATGACATGCTAACTTGAATAGGTTTGATTTCATGCATATTCGTGGCATCACTTGTAAAAGACTGAAGATATTTAGACTAATAAAGTAACCCTACTATAATAAAAATAATATGATTTGTGGAAACGTAATTAATAGCGCTATAAATGCGACATATGCTACTAGGAAGTATGAAACGCCCTTAAATACGGTTGTGATTGGTGTCTCCTTGGTTAGTCCTTGTACTACGAAGACATTCACACCAACTGGTGGAGTAATAGCTCCCATACTAGTCACTACACAGAGTAGAACCGCAAACCAGATTGGATCATAACCAAGTGCTAATACGGTTGGGTAAAAAATTGGAATGGAGATAATTAAAAATCCTAGTGCATCCATGATTGAGCCACCAATGACATAAACAATCAAAATAGCAATTAGCACAAATATTGGTGCGACCGGAAGATTTGTCACCCATTCAGCTACTGTATATGGAAGTCTTGTAACTGTTAAAAACCTACCGAACACCATAGCTCCTACTACGAGCATTAATACCATTGCAGATGATCGGAGAGTACCTGCCATCGCTTCAAGAAAGTTTCCTCTTGTCATCTTTCCCATTAATAAGGAAATAACAATTGCACCGAATGCACCGAATGCACCGGATTCAGTCGGTGTGAAAAACCCAAAAAATAAACCACCGATAACAAAGACAAATAATCCCGCAACAGGAATAACACCTACCAAAGATAGGAGTCTTTCCCTTATGCTAGATTTTCCACCAGCTGGTCCAAGTGTTGGTGACTTTGCACAAAGGTAGACAACTGTTGTAATCAAGAGTGTTGTTAAGAAAATACCAGGGATTATACTCGCTACAAATAGTTCCCTGACCGATACTTCCATTTGTAAGGCAAGAACGATTAGTACTGTACTTGGCGGGATAATAATACCAAGTGTTCCTCCCGTTGCAACGCTTCCGGTACTAAGTGCCTTATCATACTTATATTTTTCAAGTTCCGGGAGAGCCATCGTTCCCATTGTTGCAGCCGTTGCTGAATTGGATCCACAGATAGATGCAAACCCTGCACTTGCTAAAATAGTTGTACTTGCCATTCCACCACGAAAATGTCCAACCCATTTATACGCCGACTCAAACATTTTCTCTGTAATCCCTGTTCTAAACACAATTTCTCCCATTAAAATATAAAGCGGAATAACACTTAGTGAGTAACTAGAAAACTGATTCCATAAATCAGCGCTTAAAACATTAAATGCCGCCTTAGGTGAGACAGCTACTATCAGTCCTATAAAGCCAACAATAAACATCGTAAAACTTATTGGCATCCGTAAAAACATAAATATGAATAATGTCAGGATTCCCAGTATCGCTAAAAGATTCATATCCATTTCAGGATGCCTCCTTCCATAACAAAATTGTTTCCTTCACAATTGCTAAGACTAATCCTATGAATCCAATAGAACTTAAGATTACAATTGGATAAAATGAAAATTGTATTGTTTGGGATACTACACCGTTGTCTCCCAGGTTGATACCAAAAAGTAAAAGTTGCCAAGCCGCCATTAGAAAAAAGGAAATGCTTATAACATTCATAAAGGTATGAATGATTCTCTGTAAAATAGATGGAAACTTATCCAACAACATATCAATATAGACATGTCCTTTATTTAATTGTGTATAACCTAGAGCAAAAATACCTGTAACCGCTCCAAGCCAACTGACAATCTCGACTGTTCCTGCAATTGGATCCGAGAACATACGCTTAATAGAATTAAATACAATTAATAACATCATCGATATTAAAGCAATGCCAGCAACAACAGCTAGAAATCGGTTTAAATAGTCAGTAGTCTTAATAAACAGGTTTGATGTATTAACTACTTTTTCTTGAGGGATGTCTCTTGGGAATGAAGTGCTTTCAATATCGAATTCTATTATTTGCTCGTTTCTCATTCTTGAACCTCCATATCTAAGGAATAACTCAATCAGCGTTATTGTATTTCTCGATTAACCCTTCCATCTCCTCCAAGTACTCTTCTGCTGGAAGACCTTCTTTTTGTACTTCTTCAACAAATTCTTTTTGCATATCGCTAAGCTTTTTATCCCATTTCTTTTTCTCTTCTTCTGATAATTCAACAACTTCCAACCCCTCGGAATCTATACTCCATTCTAAGGATTCACGAACATGATTATCTAAGTAATCTCCAGTAAATTCAGTCATCTCGACATTCAGTTCCTCAATCACTGCTTGAATGTCCTTCGGAAGTGAATCCCACTTATTTTTGTTCATGACAGCAATAAATGTATTTAGTGCTAATGGATAGTCTGTAACATATTCAACTATCTCCGCTAATTTTGAATCTTTAAGTATCTCTCTGGAAGATACATAACCTTCGACAATTCCTGTTTGCAATGCTTCTGGTACTTCCGCTTGAGACATTCCTACAGGTGCAGCTCCAAGTTCCGACATAATTGGCGCAAGAGCACCAGCTATACGGAGCTGTTTTCCTTTTAAGTCATGTAAAGACTTTATAGGCTTTTTACTTTGTATATATGCTGGTTCAGTAGCAAACGTAGTGATGATTTTAAAGTTATCAAGTGCCTCTGGCGGATAATTATTAACAAGTTCAGCAGTTACTTTACTGGCAACAGTTGCATTTTTATATCCAGACGGCATATCTGATATTGATAAAAGTGGAAATCTCCCTGGTTCATACGATGTAGAAGTTAACCCTATATCGGCTGTACCATTTTCTACTCCGTCATACATATTATTGGCTTCCAATAGAGTTCCACCGGAAAATAAATCAACTTGGACTTTTCCATCTGTTCTATCCTCGAGACGTTTTTTCCACTCTTCCATTTGAACAGCTGGAAATGTGTTAGGTGGTGCAAAAAAAGCATAACTCAGTTTAATGATCTCCTCATCATTTTTCGTATCTGCTTTCCCTTCATTTCCGCCACATGCAGCCAAAGTAATGATCGACAGAAATAAAGACATTGAAATAAGTAACCTTCTCATTCTTCCACTCCCCTTTTAAGTAGTACTAGAGAACTTAAACTCGCTTTCTTATTGATTTTCTACTAAGAAAAATGGTCGACCAATTGATGCTTCAAGTCGGAAATATCGATCTATGCCTGCATTGCGAAATGAATGTGTCATATTTGTTACCGTTTGTAAATCAGGCACATTATATAGGAAGCATGCATGCCAATGGTTGGGTCCAGCGTGCCCAGCCGTTAAAATATCACGATCGAATGTCCCTAATAATTCCGATCCATTACTTTCCCATTCTTTTATAATAGATTTTAGTATGGGTAAAAGTTCTTGTTCCTTTTGTTCCTGTGTGGTATCGAACCATCCAGTTGATTCAAATGTAATGAAGACTCGTAGTGGATTAGGTATTTGTGGTGCTCCGTGTACAATTTTTTTCAATTTCTCCAGCTCCTTTTAGTGTATAAACATACTTACCTCATTAATAACCCGCCATTAATATCAAACGTAGAACCCGTTATATAACCAGCAGTATCTGATGCAAGGTATGAAACCATGTTGGCAACTTCCTCTGCTTTACCAAATCTTTGAACTGGTATACTCTCTTTCATTTTCTCCAATTTACATGGATCAATATTGTCCATTTCAGGAGTCTGAATAGCTGCTGGTGCAACTGCATTAACCGTGATACCTTGACCAGCCACTGATCTCGCAAAGGATTTTGTAAGCATAATTTGACCTGCTTTTGAAGCGCAATAATGTGCTCCCGACGTAACCGGACCTGCTTGTCCCCCAAAAGATGAAATATTAATAATACGACCACTCTTTTGTTGTTTCATTGTATCTAGTACAGCCTGAGAGTAGAAAAATGTCCCCCCAAGATTCACTGACAATATTAAATTCCATTCATCCTCTGTAATATTTTCGACAGAAGTTTCTTTTCGAACACCTGCGTTGTTTATTAACACATCAATTCTACCCCAACGCTCCATTATCGTTTGTACACTTTCTTTGATTGCGCTTACATTTGATACATCAACAGTAAGAAACATCATTTTAGAAGATTCGTACTGGTTTAATGGATCCATATTCTTTACTTCATTTAATAATTCTCCATTTACATCAATAAAAACAACATGCTTCCCTTCCAAAAGAAATTTTTGGGCAATGGCAAGACCTAACCCTTGGGCAGCACCTGTTACAACGACTACTTGATTTACCGCATTTTTTTGCACAGTTACATTACCCCCTATCTTCATTTAATCAGTTTAGAATTATATACTGCTAATCACATTTGATGTGTTCTTACGTTACTTTAAATTAGTATTTCCTTCATAACTCTCATAGCATTCTGACCAGAAGCTTTAGTGATATCTTCAATTGAATAATTCTGTTTTATCATCCAACTAATCATATTCTTTACAGCTTCTACCGGATTTTCAAGTCCTTCAACATAAGGTGATTCTTTAAATACTTCTCCGCTATGCGAGGCTGAAATCCCCAATATATCGTCAAATGCATGTTGTAAGGCAACATGATCTCCAAAGAATGTATCTGGGCCAAAACCAACATGATTTATCCCGACTAAACCGACAAGATACTCAAAATGTTCCATTACTGATTGTATAGAATGTTTAGGTGAACGTTTTGTTAACGTTGTGTTTGGCGCAGCACAAACCCCGATGATGCCACCTTTTTCAGCACACGCTTGTAACACATTATCTGGTTTCATTCTTGGTGTATTCCATAATGCACGTGCTCCTGCATGAGTCATGAAAACAGGGTCCCGACTTTCTGCAATTACATCTAAACTTGTTTGGTCACCGCAATGAGAAATATCAATTATCATACCTAATGTGTTCATTCTCTCAACCACACGACGTCCAAAGTTCGTTAATCCACCATCACGTTGCTCAATAAGTCCTGAACCAAGTGTATTTGCCTCGTTATAAGTGATGCCCATACATCGAATACCAAAGCCATAGAGAATATCTACACGATCTAACTCATTCTCTAAGATGCTTGCCGCCTCTAAAGAAGGCAAAAGTGCCGTTTGTTTCAATTGCTTCGCCTTCGTTAAATCATTATAGGACCGTGCAATGAAAACTGTACTTTGACGTTGAATGTCTGCATATCTCATACCTAGTAGATAAATAACATCATCCCACTTCAAACCATTTTTTGAAGTAATGGTTGCAATACCATCCATAAAATTCTCAAAAATGATATCGATTCCCGATTTCGCAATTCCTTCATAGTGGAAAAAGGTATGTAATTCCCCGCAGTAAGGCAAAATATCTTCATAATCTTCAGGTACTACAAACCCATGATCTCTTAGTGAAACAATTGGCTTCCCATTCATGATTTCATTTAGCTTATTCTCTTCTTCTACTGTTAGATGAAGAGAATAAGCAGGAGTACGGTCTAATTCGGTTGCCAAATTATACCATTTATAGTCCTTGTTTGCTTTTAGATAGCTAAATGACGTATATCCCTCGTAATGCTTTATATTCATTGTTGTTCTACTACCTGTTTTTTCTTTTCAAACTGCTCTTTTAATGGAAATGCTTCCTGCCACTTTTTCGCATTATCATCATAAAGCCCTTCACTATACAACGTTTTTAGTGATTTGTTTTCCAATGACAGCGGATCTTGCCCCTCTTGGAAGGCCTTTGCTTGTTGTAGTAATATGCGACGCATATGAATAATCGGTAAGTCACTTGTTCCCAATCGTTCCCGTGTACGGTCTACAATTGTCCCCATTGTTTCTGTAGCTGCATGATCCTGGTTGGCAATCCCGCGAATACCTGTGAAATTACCAGTCTTTTGCAAGTTCCGGTCTTGATTGTATTCGACGTCTGAATTGACAACTTTTCTAAGATCTTCATCCAATTTCAAACCACGGCGGGCATGTTGGGCTTCCACGTCAATCTTCCGATCATGTGCGAATTGCACATCCCACGTCCACGTACTATGGTCATCCCGCGGAACAAAGGCATGCCACATGCCGTCTTCTCCACCAAAGCGTGGCGGATATGTGTAGAACGGGAAAATGTAATGAATCTCCATAAAAGCATTCTCTTCTTCTGTTCCAATTCCAACTGCGATGCATCGCTTCCCGTAGTTCGTGTCTTGTACTGATTGTTTTACAGGAGGATTTTTTACAAGTGGATGATTTGGATCGATACCTAAATCACTACTTAAAATTCCGTCTTCTACTTCTTGTGTTGCATGTGCTTTATGCAAAAATGCCGCATGAACAAAATCTAAATCATTTTCCATCGCTTGTGCATAGTTACATTCCTGCCATACCCGTTCTACCAAATTGTTTTCCCGCGGAAGACCCATCCAATAGAAATCTGGGAAAGCAGGTTCCGATTCTTTAGGTCCCATGTACGTCCAAATAATTCCGCTTACTTCTTTTGTGGGATAACTCGTTAATTGAATCGATTCTCTGAACTTTCCATCAGTCGGTTCCGAAGGAATCTCCATACATTCTCCATCCGTATTGAACTTCCAACCATGATACATACATCTAAGACCGCAACCATCGTTAATTCCATAGTAAAGTGAAGTGCCACGGTGTGGACACCGCTCATCTATGAGGCCCACCTTACCTTCTGTGTCACGAAACGCGACTAAGTCTTCACCTAGCAACTTCACGCGTTGTGGCTTGCCGTCACTTACCAGCTCCTCTGTTTGAAGTGCTGGTATCCAATATCTCCGAAACACGTCACCCATCGGTGTTCCTGCATCTGTTTGAGTTAGTAACTGGTTATCTTCTGGTGTTAACAT
>NZ_PDZE01000012.1:0-91571 GCF_002743415.1 Sporosarcina sp. P3 | reverse complement strand
AAATAACAAATGTGGCTCAGTAGCTCAGTCGGTAGAGCAAAGGACTGAAAATCCTTGTGTCGGCGGTTCGATTCCGTCCTGAGCCACCATGAATGCGGGTATAGTTTAGTGGTAAAACCTCAGCCTTCCAAGCTGATGATGGGAGTTCGATTCTCCCTACCCGCTCCAATATGGGCCTATAGCTCAGCTGGTTAGAGCGCACGCCTGATAAGCGTGAGGTCGGTGGTTCGAGTCCACTTAGGCCCACCATTCCGCAGTAGCTCAGTGGTAGAGCAATCGGCTGTTAACCGATCGGTCGTAAGTTCGAGTCTTACCTGCGGAGCCATTTTATGGGGAAGTACTCAAGTGGCTCAAGAGGCGCCCCTGCTAAGGGTGTAGATCGCGAAAGCGGTGCGAGGGTTCGAATCCCTCCTTCTCCGCCATAATTTTGGCCCCTTGGTCAAGCGGTTAAGACACCGCCCTTTCACGGCGGTATCACGGGTTCGAATCCCGTAGGGGTCATACATACAAAAAGGTATTGCATAACTATGCAATACCTTTTTTCTATTTCTTCATTAACAATTATAGTAGGAAGTCACGGATAGTTCGACAGTATGTTTGCCATAGTGTAGACTTGTGCTGCCCATAGAGGTGTTACTGCTGTTTACTACCCGCAAACTGACAATTTGTATTATATAAAGTTTACTGAACCTATAGAACGAAAACCTATGTAAAAGAGTACGTCCCACAAGCCTTACTCATGGCACGTACTCTTTTGAATTAATTATCTTCGTCCGCGTCAATATAGCTATCACGTTCTTTATACGGGATGTCGCCTAACGGTGATTCAATCCCTTCTTCGTCTAACTCCTCTTCATATTCTATTGCTTCTTCATTACGTACAAAGCCAGCAGGTTCGCCTGTAATGTCGGACACTGCAAACTCTTCGTATTCTTCTGCGCTATCATCATTTTCTTCATCGTATAAATCCTCGTAGTCACGGTTTTTATTACCTGAGAAGTCGGAAGGGGTTTCAGATGTTCCGGATTGCGCAATCTCCTGGAAGCTATCTTCGTAATCTATTGCATCACCTTCTCTTCGTGCGGCAAATGAATTAGGATCTGCCATGATTAATATATCTTCTTCTACTGGTCGATCAGTCGGCACATCTTTCTGTGCGTCTTCAATACACACAGTAGTGTAAGGGATTGCTTCTAAGCGTTCTACTTGTATTTCCTTACCACAGACTTCACATGTACCGTACGTGCCGTCTTTGATAGCTTGTAATGCGTTCTGGACTTTCTCCAATTCACTTTCAGCGTGTGTGTTAAGTGCCATGTCCTTTTCGCGCTCGTACAATTCTGTTCCCATGTCAGCAGGGTGATTATCATACATCGATAATTCACCTACATTTTCTTGGGCATTTTTGACGATTTCGGTCTCATTTTCTGTTTCAGTTAAACGGTCTTCCATTTCCCGTAATTCTTTTTCGAGTTGTTGAATTTTTGTAGTTGTTAACAATGTAGTCACGACCCTTTCTATGTGGCTTTCCTAGTAAATCTATGAAGTCTGAGAAAGCTTTCTTATTCAGTCTTTCCCTGTTTACAAGCTAGAGTAAACCTTTACAACAAAAAACGTCCACCTTTTACAGTGTGGACGTTGTGGTTGTTGTTTATTCAGATGAAGTGAGCAATGAGAATGCCGATACCGAGAAGCAGTCCGAATAGCGTATTTGTAACGCCAGTATCCTTCATTGCCGGCATGACTTGAATGGGTTGTTCATGCTTGCGGAAAGTTTTCGTTGCATGGAGCGGCTTGGGGATGCTCAGTAGTACGAGTAATGCCCATGGAGATACATGCCCTGTCACAACCAGTACAATGATCCATACGTATGAGATGATGAAAAACGTTGCCAATATGGTAACAGCATGATTTCGCCCTACGAGAATCGCCATAGTCTTTCTGCCACCCTTAGTATCCTGCACAATATCACGAATATTATTTGCTAACATAATGGCTCCGACTAATAGCATGCTTGGTACAGATAGTAATATCGCATTGCCCGTGACAGTTCCTGTTTGGATATAAAATGCGATCAAGATCAAGAGCATGCCCATAACAAACCCAGAAACGAGCTCACCGAATGGCGTATATGCAATCGGGTAGGGTCCTCCTGTATACAAATAGCCAATCAACATGGCAACGGAACCTACGGCAGCTAACCACCAGGAAGTTTCCATGCAAATGTAAATGCCTAGTAGAACAGATAAGCCATACAGAGTGAGTGCTAGGTTTAATACAGTTTTAGGTTGTACACCGTTTCGCACGATCGTACCGCCAATACCAATCGAGTGTTCATCATCGAGTCCTCGCTTAAAATCATAATATTCATTGAACATATTGGTGGCCATCTGTAAAAATAAACTGGCTACAAGCATCGCTAAAAATAGTGGAAAATGAAGTGAACCGTATTGTAGCGCAATCATGGTTCCTAAAAAGACGGGTGCAAATGCGGCAGTCAATGTGTGAGGACGTGTTAGTTGCCACCAAACTCGCCAGCCGGTATCGGTTTCTATAGTGTGTTGCACGGGTAATCTCTCCTTATACATGTAGTCATCATCTGATAGTATACAACAAAAACAACCAGTTAGGTAAGAAGAGACAACCATAAAAGATAATTGTCGAATGCTCTCCTGCACAGCGAGACATTATATATTAAGTACAGCGTCCAATGTGCTAGAATAGAGGTACTTATCGTTCGAAGAAAGTATGGCTGAACGTAAATTGTCGAAAAACATATAGCATGATGAGAAGGAGAGAGTAGGATGATTCGGAAATTAACCGATCGAGAGAAGACGGTTCCGGCAACAGGCGCTGAATCTAGATTTTTTACGGAAACATTGGAAGTGGAAACGCTTAGTCCGCTTGCTTTTTTTGAAGCTGGCCTATCACATTATGGTGAGCATCGTTTCTTCTGGCAGAATGCAGATAAGACAGTAAAGCTTGTCGGTTTGGGTCAGGCTACAGTTTTAACAGCAGAGATGGATCGGTTTCAGTCGATATCTTCACAATGGGCAACGTTATGTGAAGGATTGATTAAGGAAGAAAAAGATATCGATCCAGTGTTGTTTGGCGGATTTTCTTTTGATCCCCATACGCGTCAAGATGATGAGTGGCGTGCTTTTCCGGCTGCTTATTTCACTGTGCCTTTATTCCAATTGAAAATCGAAAAAGGTAAAACGTATGTGTCTATAAATTATATTACAGAGGAACCGCAAGCGGCAGCAGACTTTGAAGCATTGCGTCAAGAACGTGACCGCTTGATCCATATTGCACAAATTGACGAATTCACGTTCCAAGGCAAGCCAGACGTAATCAAACAAACTGAATTGGCGACGGAACGCTATATGGACGCGGTCGAGCACGTAACCTCGCATATTAAAGCGCAAGAGGCAGAGAAAGTAGTCATTGCACGTAAAATTAAACTGACTTTCGAAGAAGAATTCCAAAAGGCTGCTGCATTGCATACCATTACCAATGAGCAGTCCGCTAGTTATCACTTTGGCCTGCAAATTGGCGATGAGATGTTCTTCGGTGCGACTCCTGAGCGATTGGTTGAGATTTATAATGGACATGCATATTCAGCGTGTGTAGCAGGTTCTATAGAACGCGGAAAGACGTCTCAAGAAGACCAACGACTTGGTGAAGTGCTATTACGAGATAAAAAAAATCGTGAAGAACATCAATATGTAGTTGATATGATTACACAAGTCTTTGCGGAATTCTGTACATCATTGCAAGTCAATAAAACACCAAAACTTTTGAAGGTACGGGATATACAGCATTTGTTCACACCGGTTGAAGGGAAGCTTGCGAACGACATGGATATATTCCGTTTAGTAGAAGCTCTTCATCCGACGCCTGCTTTAGGTGGTGTGCCGCGTCAAGAAGCGCTCGAAATCATCCGCGAAGAAGAGCAAATGGATCGTGGCTTTTATGCCGGACCAATAGGCTGGGTGGATTCTGCAGGTAATGGAGAATTTGCGGTAGCGATCCGCTCTGGACTGCTAACTGGTAATGAAGCCTATTTATATGCTGGTGGCGGTATTGTCGCTGATTCTACACCAATGGAAGAATATGCAGAAACATGGGTGAAATTCCGTCCTGTGTTACGCGCGCTCGGAGGCCGTTTACATGAATGATCACGAAACAGGATTGACGAGTTATGTGCTTCGCTTAACGGATACTCTTATTCGACAAGGTGCGAAAAAGGCGGTTATTAGTCCAGGTTCCAGATCCACACCGCTTGCGTATGCATTTACGAATTCGAAGGATATGCAGACCTATATGCATACTGATGAGCGTTCAGCAGCTTTTTACGCGCTTGGATTAGTGAAGGCAACTGGGCAGCCAGTTGTTTTACTATGTACGTCAGGAACAGCAGCATCGAACTATCATCCTGCAATTACTGAAGCATTTTATGCAAGATTGCCATTGATCGTCATCACAGCGGATCGTCCGCATGAATTGCGTGAAGTAGGGGCTCCACAGGCGATAGATCAAATTCGCATGTTTGGGGAACACGTCAAAGATAGCGTCGATTTTCCTATTCCTGAAAATCGAGAAGACATCTTACGCTATATGGAACAACGTGCAGTTAGACTTCTTTCTGTTGCGAAAACGGCACCACAAGGACCTGTGCACTTGAATGTACCATTTCGAGAACCTCTATTAATTGATTTACAAGCAACCGCGCCTGCCACCCGGTTCCAACAACAGATAGTAGGGAAATTGGCTGTAACGGAAGAAATGAAAGCAGTACTGGAAACGTCCGTTACGCAATCGAAAAAAGGAATACTTGTTATGGGGGAGCAAGCAACTACTCTAGACAAAGAACGTTTCTGGCAGTTTGCTAAAGCACTTCAATGGCCCGTACTATGTGATCCGTTATCCAATCTACGCTCACAAGTACCGGCAGATTGTGACGATCTTTGTATTGATCAGTATGACGCGTTGCTAAAAAGTGAAGTGTTTGCCGAAAACATGCGACCTGATTGCGTCATACGATTCGGTCCGCAGCCCATCTCTAAGCCACTACTCTTGTTTTTAAAGAAGACTTGTCCAGAAACGTATATTGTGGTGGATGATTCACCAAATTATCGTGACCCAATTGGGCTGACTACTCATCATTTGCAAGTGAGTGCAGCAAGTATTTGGCAGCAAGTATCGGTGCCTCGCGAGCGAACTGCGTATACAAAACAGTGGGCTAAAGCCAATCAAATTTCCACAGATGTTATGAACGAAGATCAACATTTCCAGCAAGATGAAGGGCACTTCGTTCGTCAATTCATTGCCAATTTACCGGATGGCTCGGATGTAGTCTGCAGCAGTAGTATGCCGATTCGGGACTTGGATACTCATTTCAAAAAGACGAATCGTGATATTTCATTGTTCTGCAATCGAGGGACGAATGGGATTGATGGGGTAGTCTCGACTGCTCTTGGTATTCAAGAAGGCCGCAAACGTACGACGTATTTATTAATTGGAGATTTGGCGTTTTTGCATGACGTCAATGGATTGATCATTTCTCGTTTACAGCAAACCGATTTGACGATTGTTCTAATTAATAACAATGGCGGTGGAATTTTCTCTTATTTGCCGCAAGCTTCTATTGAACACCATTATGAGCAATTATTTGGAACACCCACTAATTTAACGTTCCATCCTATCGCAGCGATGTATGAGGCACAATACGATGCGGTCGATACAACACAAGCATTTGAACAGGCGATGCAAACAGATAAAACAGCTAATCTACGCATCATTGAAGTGGCGACAGTGCGTGCAGACAATGTGGAAGCGCATCGTTCTGTGTGGCGGGAGATCGCGAAGAGGGTGGAACGCATTGACGACTGAAGTACTGACAATCAGAGGTATTGATACGCATGTGGCACGATACGGAAATGAGCAATTGCCTGCAGTTGTCCTGTTGCATGGTTTCACAGGTTCAATAGCTACTTGGCAGAAAACGATTGAAGCACTTATGACGGATTATTATGTAATAGCAGTTGATCTGATCGGACATGGCAAGACGGAAGCGCCTGAAACGATGAACCGCTACAAAATGGAAGAACAGATCAAGGATTTGTATGAAGTTTTGCAGAAGCTTGAGATTGAGAAAACGGTGGTAATTGGTTACTCGATGGGAGGGCGTGTGGCCTTAGGTTTTACTGCAATGTATCCCGAAAAGGTGACGAGTCTGGTGCTTGAGAGCAGTTCACCAGGCTTGCGTACGTCAGAACAGCAGCTCGCAAGACGAACAGCAGATGCCAAGCTTGCGGATAGGATAGAGCAGCAAGGAATAATAGAATTCGTTGACTTTTGGCAGGAGATTCCATTGTTTCAGTCACAGAAGAAGTTATCTGCGTCACAACAGCAGGCAGTGCGTAATGAACGCCTCAATCAACGGCCGATTGGGTTGGCAAACAGTTTACGGGGCATAGGGACGGGCAGTCAGCCTTCTTACTGGCAGTCGCTCGAGCAACTTTCACTTCCTGTTTTATTGCTTACTGGTAGTGAAGATGTGAAATTTGAAAGTATTGCGCAGGAAATAATGAAAAGCCTGCCAAATGCGCAGCATGAAACGATAAAAGACGCGGGGCATGCAATTCACGTGGAAAAACCTCAACAATTTGTTACAATGATAAAGAGTTACCTGAAAAAAATGTAAAAAACGAGGAGGAATTTATTATGACCCGTCAATGGGAAACGCTTCGTACATATGATGATATCAAGTACGAAATGTACAATGGTATCGCAAAAATTACGATTAATCGTCCGGAAGTACGCAACGCATTCCGTCCGAAAACCGTAATGGAACTAATCGATGCATTTTCACGTGCAAGAGATGATCAGCGAATCGGAGTGATCGTGTTAACTGGTGAAGGAGAGAAAGCGTTCTGTTCAGGAGGCGATCAATCTGTTCGTGGTCACGGTGGATACGTTGGAGATGACGAAATTCCACGCTTGAACGTCTTGGATCTTCAGCGTTTAATTCGCGTTATTCCAAAGCCAGTTGTCGCAATGGTCGCAGGATACGCAATCGGTGGCGGTCACGTGTTGCATGTAGTGTGTGACTTAACCATCGCTGCAGACAATGCACGTTTCGGACAAACAGGACCTACTGTAGGCTCATTTGACGCAGGATATGGTTCAGGATACCTTGCACGCATTATAGGTCATAAAAAAGCACGTGAAATTTGGTACCTATGCCGTCAATACGACGCACAAGAAGCACTTGATATGGGCTTAGTCAACACAGTGGTTCCTTATGAGCAGCTGGAAGACGAAACCGTTCAATGGTGTGAAGAAATGCTAGCCAAGAGTCCAACTGCACTTCGCTTCTTGAAAGCAGCAATGAACGCCGATACAGACGGCTTGGCTGGACTTCAGCAATTAGCTGGTGACGCAACATTGCTTTATTACACAACGGATGAAGCGAAAGAAGGACGCGATGCGTTTAAAGAAAAGCGTAAACCAGACTTCGATCAATTCCCACGTTTCCCTTAAATAAATGAAAGCTGCCTAATTGGGGCAGCTTTTTCATTACGTTAATTTTTAATTGGAGGAATTACTTATGATGATCCCTAATTGGCTTATGCAACGGGCGAAATTGACGCCTGACGCATCCGCTTTAGTTACTGGGCAAGGACACTGGTCATACCGCGAACTATATGAACAATCCCTTGAAATCGCACAACAACTTCATCATCTCGGAGTTCAGTCAAATAGTAGGGTTGCGTTGCTTAGCCAGTCTAATGACCAAACGGTTCTTTTCATCCATGCATGTTGGTTAGTAAGTGCGGAAATAGTCTGTCTGAACAATCGACTGACAGAACAGGAACTACGCTGGCAGATACGCGATTCCGAAGCAAAAATTGTGCTGATAGATGATCAAATACAGACCCGTCTAGAATTAGATGACGTCGAGAGCCTATTCTATTCTGCAGTTCGGAAGTCTGAACGAAAAGAGTTCGCCATGCAGGAACAGTGGGGTGAAGATCAGACGCTTTCAATTATGTACACTTCAGGCACTACAGGTGTTCCTAAAGGCGTTCGTCAGACAGCAGGCAATCATACGTCGAGCGCACTCGCATCTGCGCTGAATCTCGGGTTGACTGACAAAGATTCATGGCTTTGTATGATGCCGTTATTCCACATAAGTGGCTTATCAATTGTCATTCGCTCCGTGATCTACGGAATGGAAATGCGCCTGTACGAAAAATTTGATGCAAAAGAAGCTGCTGCACAAATTATAGCAGGGCGCGTCACGGCCATGTCGGTCGTTGCCTTGACGTTGGATCAAATTGTTCGTGTAATGGAAACAACGAATAGTAAAGCACATCCACTCTTCCGTACGATGCTCGTTGGTGGGGGACCTGTGCCACTAGATTATTTGGAGCGTGCCACCGCATGTGGACTACCAATACTTCAGACGTACGGTATGACTGAAACATGTTCGCAAACGACAACTCTTGGAAAAGCAGATGCCACGCGAAAAGTTGGTTCAGCAGGTAAACCATTATTTTTCAATCAAATTGCAATTAAAGATACCGCTCAACCAGGTGAAGTAGGTGAAGTGCTCATAAAAGGCCCCCACGTGACGCCAGGTTACATCGGAAGCCAGAGTACACGCAATGCGTTGACCGAAGACGGTTGGCTTGCTACAGGGGATGCTGGCTATCTTGACGAGGAAGGCTATTTATTCATCGTCGATCGACGTGCTGATTTAATCATTTCAGGTGGCGAGAATATTTATCCTGCTGAGATTGAAAATATTTTGCTAGCGCATCCCGCTATAAGAGAAGCGGGCGTATGTGGTAAAGAAGATACCGAGTGGGGGCAAGTACCTGTTGCATTCCTCGTTGGTTCTGTCAGGGAAGATGAACTGTTGGAATTCTGTTCCAAACGTTTAGCACGATATAAACTACCGAAAGAATTTCGATTCGTAGAGCAATTGCCACGTAATGCATCAAATAAACTGATGCGATTCGAATTGAAAAAATGGTTATAAAAAAACAGTGGAGTATTCGTCCACTGTTAGTTTCCTAATGCTTTTTGTAGTACTTCCAGATTTTGTTCCATGAGAGTGAAGTACGTTTCTTCTTTTTGGATATCCTCTTCAGTAAGTACACTCAAATTATGCAAAGTAAGCGCTTCGGCATTCAGTTCTTTTTTGATAACTTCAGCCAATTTTGAGCTGACGTTTTGTTCAAATAAAATATACTGGATGTCTTGCTCTTTCGCATCTTTAACAAGAGAAGCTAATTCCTTTTGAGAAGGTTCATTTTGGGAATCAAGACCAGATACTGCGAGTTGCTGTAATCCGTAAGCGTCAGCCAAGTAGCCAAATGCTGCATGAGACACGAAGAATGTTTTGTTAGGTGCGTCATCAGCCATTTTTTTAAATCCGCGATCCAATTCTTCTAATTCATCATATAACCTATCAAAGTTCTTTTTAAAAGACTCTGCATGCTCAGGCAATTCATCTGACAACTCTTGCGTAATTTTCTCTGCCAGCTTCGTGCTGAGATAAGGAGAGATCCAAACATGTGGATCGATCGCATCTTCATGCCCGTGAGCGTCATGCTCTACTTCACCAGGTTCGTGGGAATGTCCACCTTCTAATTCCTCAGGATCGATAGAATCGGCAATCGGAACAAACAGAATATCTTCATTCTGCAACGTTTTCTCTGTCTTTTGTACAAAACCTTCAAGTCCAAGTCCGATATAGAAGAACAAATCTCCCTTGGCCAAGGTCATCATATCTTTCTGTGTAGGTTCAAAGACGTGCTCATCTGTACCAGGCGGATAAATGGATTTCACATCAACATACTCCCCACCAATGCGTTCAGTGAAATATTGCAATGGGTAGACTGTCGTATAGACGAGTAATTGATCGGACGACGAATCATCCGGCTCAGTTGTCGTAGTATTGGTACAACCACTTAAAACGAGCAGCAGAGCGGCACCAAGCAACAGCAAACGATTTTTCATTAGAAAAGCCTCCGTTACGTAATCGGAATGATTACTATTTAGATTGTTTTCTCATCATACAAGATATGCTATCTGTTTGCAACCTAGTTCGGTGTATTTTTATTCATTTTTCTAGGGGGTACCGGATCAAATCCACCTTTATGAAATGGATGACATTTTAAAATTCGTATTACCGCAAGCCAACTCCCTTTGAGCACTCCATGTGTCTCAATAGCCTCCACCCCATAATGTGAACATGTCGGATGAAATCGACAAGAGGGCGGCGATAAGGGAGAAATAAACTTCTGGTAGAAGCGAATCAGCTGTATTACTACTTTCTTTAGCATTTTTATCACCTTCAGACGTAATAAGGTTTAGTTTACCTATATATGTGGTAAATTAAAAGAGAGAAGCATAAAACGATTAGAGGAGTGTTTTTTTATGTCTAAGGAATTAATTCAGGAGCTAAACAAACAAGTATCTACATGGTCGGTGTTGTATGCGAAACTTCATAACTATCACTGGTATGTAAAAGGTAGTCATTTCTTCACGCTACACGCTAAATTTGAAGAGTTATACAATGAAGCGACATTGCATATGGACGAAATTGCAGAACGCGTACTGACATTGGGCGGCGAGCCGACTGCAACACTGACACAGCATTTGTCTGAATCTGTTGTCGACGAAGCAAAAGGCACAGAAAAAGCGAATGATATGGTGCAAACATTAGTAGATGACTTTGATAAGACAATGAAATCATTGAAAAAAGGTATGGATCTTGCAGCGAAGGATTCCGATGATATGACGGAAGATATGTTGAACGCAGTTTATCAGAGCGTTGAGAAGCATCAGTGGATGTTAAATGCATTCCTTGGCGAAACAAACGAGTAATCCCCCTTCATTCATCAAAAAATTAACCGATAGTAAGAAGTGAATACCAGGGAGGAGTTGAACGACATGGATATCAATTCAATTATGTCCAGCCAGTTGAGAAGCTTGCAATCAACCGTTCAAATGAGCGTCATGAACAAAGCCCTTTCAATGGAGACTTCTGCTATGAATGATATGTTGAATGGCCTCGAAAATCAACCGGTCACGCATCCAACAAAAGGCGCATCTATTGATATCAAGGCTTGATAGGGGAGCACACATCTCATATGAGTAGAGATGTGTGTTTTTTTATGGAAGTAAGCAAAGATCCTGTTAGAATATAATTAAAATTAGACGTAGTAGGAGGTATACTGAAGATGGCTCAAGGACAGTTTTTGCGAAACCTAATTATTGAAACTCCTTCTAAACCGGGGAATCTTGGAAAGGTAACTATGGCAATCGGTCAGCTGAATGGAGATATCGGTGACATCCAGACGATTAAAGTAGGAACGCTTTCCACGATTAGAGAAATCGCACTACAATGTAATGATCAAGAGCATTTGGCTGAAATAGTTATGGCGATTGAGAACTTGAAGCAAGGTATTAAAGTTCAAGCCGTGACCGATGATGTTCTGCAAATGCATGAGGGTGGAAAAATTCATATGAAAGCCGCACATGAAATCCGTTCACTTGCAGATCTACGAAGAGTGTATACACCGGGAGTGGCAAGTGTATGCAAAACTATTCAAGAGGATCCCGAACAGGCAAATTATTTCACAGGTATTTCAAATACAGTAGCCATCGTGACAGATGGAACGGCCATTTTAGGACTTGGAGATATTGGCCCTGTAGCAGGTATGCCTGTCATGGAAGGGAAAGCTGTTTTGTTTGATCAATTTGTTGGTATTAGTGGTATTCCGATTTTACTTGATACGAGTGATCCCGATGAAGTCGTAGAAACAGTCAAACATATCCATCAAGGCTTTGGTGCCATTTTATTGGAAGATATCGGGTCTCCGCATTGCTTTGAAATCGAAGAGCGTTTGAAAAAAGAATTACCGATCCCAGTTATGCATGATGATCAGCACGGCACAGCAGTCGTGGCATTGGCAGCAGCGCTCACAGCATGCAAACATGTCGGAGTGGAGCTCGGCAATGCTTCAGTGGGACAAATCGGTCTTGGTGCAGCAGGCTTAGCCATTAGTCGTATGTTTATGGCGTATGGTGTAGCAGAAATGAAAGGAACAGACCCTAATCCTCATGCAAAAGAGATGTTAGCGGAATATGGCGGTACTGTTGTTGAAACACTGGAGGAAATCATGGAGACTTGTGATGTAGTGATCGCGACAACTGGCGTAGCTAATCTGATCAAGCCGGAAATGATTCGTAAAGGTCAAATTATCTTGGCATTATCTAATCCAAATGCAGAAATTACGCCAGAAATTGCATTGGAAGCAGGCGCAGCCTATGCAGCAGATGGCCGTTTAGTCAATAACGTTCTTGGTTTCCCCGGAATTTTTCGAGGTGCACTGAATGCCAATGCGAAGTCCATCACATATCCAATGCTCATCGCTGCGGCTTTGGCGATTGTAGACAGCACAAAGCGTGATGATTTAGTGCCACATCCATTAGATCCAAATGTACACATTAACGTGGCGTTGGCAGTCGAAAAAGTAGTGTATGAAGAACAAAATCAAGAATTATAATACGATGACCTATTAACAAAATACCGTTAATAGGTTTTTTTGTAGCAGAATAAACTTTTCATAACGAGGCATCCTACGTAAAAAAGAAAGTAGGATGATTATGACAGAAGAAAAATATCCGATGTATATATCACTTAATCACAAAATGGTGCTCACAGATCCTCACGCTTCGACATGGGAATACAAAGTAGAAGTTACAAGAGAAGCATATCCCGTATTCGAAAAATTATTTTCTCAAATGGAGCAGTTGGAATTTCAAAACTTTTTACGGTCCCATTTACCGTATATTCCGTATCACTATGACCAAGACAATGACAAAGTGGACGTACGTTTGAAGAAGGTCTTCGCCTTGATTCATGAATACACCGATGATGAATCTAAACGTTTTATCGAGCAACTGCCGCTATTTCGTTGAATTTTCATTTGCCTTTCCGCTACACTAGAGGAAAGGACGTGACCCATATTGCTGAAATTTGAAGATTTGCAGGGAGCCAATGTCGAATTGACTTTCGGACCCAATCCACATCATATCGAATCTCGCCATGTTCTCGTTATGATTAAGCACGATAATCACTGGTTATTGACCAAACATCGAATTCGCGGCATGGAGTTCCCAGGTGGAAAGGCGGAGCCGGGAGAGACAATTGAACAAGCTGCCATTCGGGAAACAATGGAAGAGACAGGAGTCACCATAGATAACGTCCATTCATTTGCGGAGTACGTCGTCTTTACTGATCCACCGTTCTGCAAAGCCGTTTTCACAGGAGATATCATACATGTGAAAAAAGACTTTACATTAATGGAAACCGAAGGAGCGGTGTGGATGACAGACGCTGAACTAGACGCCTGTACGGAACTTAGTTTCCATATGAAAGACCGCGGAATGGGCGAACTAAGGAAGTGGGTGGAAGCGAATGATGGAACAAACTGATGGTCAAATCATTCGAAGAAAAGACTATCCTTCCCCAAACCCACATGTAACATTAGAAGAGATCACCTATAGTTCTGATGGCTTGCATGTAAAAGGGTTACTCGCAACGCCAAAAGCAATAGGACGGTATGACGGCTTGCTTTATTTACGTGGGGGCATACAACATGTGGGAATGGTAAGACCAGCCCGAATTGCACAATTTGCGTCCCATGGGCTTGTCGTTTTCGCTCCTTACTATCGCGGAAATCGCGGTGGTGAAGGGAAAGATGAATTTGCCGGAGAAGATCGAAATGATGCAGTAGTAGGAGTGGAAGTACTGAAACAGCAACGTGCTGTAAACTCGGATCGCATTCATCTGTTTTCTTTTTCAAGAGGTGGAATCATGGCATTATGGACAGCTATTATGCGCGATGATTTAACTTCCATGGTGACATGGGCAGGGGTCTCAGACGTGGTATTCACCTACAAAGAGCGACAGGACATGCGCCGGATGATGAAGCGTGTCATTGGTGGCACGCCGAATAATCAACCAGATGCGTATCGCGAGAGGACAGCATTGTTTCGAATGGAAGATATCGATATTCCGACACTGATTATCCATGGGACTCTTGATACGAATGTGTCTTTTGAACAGGCTTTATTGCTGGAAAATGCATTGCGTGATGAGAATAAAGAATTTGAAACTTGGTACTTGGAAGGCTATACGCATTATATTCCTCCTGAAATGAACCGGCAACTTGTGAAAGACGCAGTGGATTGGATGAAGAGGCATTGAGGAGTAAATATAGCAGATATCTACTCTTAACTCGTTGCTCGAGTTGCTATCAGGGTTGAAAGAGGATAAATACTAGCGACTATGTGTTACTAATTTTTAACTTCGTAAAAAAACTCACCTTGTCAAAGCCAAAAGAGATATAAAACCAATAAAGAGGCTGACCAGGATCCTGGTCAGCCTTTTTCATATAAGATTACTTTCTAACGGGTGGTCCGCCTTTAATTGCGATGTCTTCTGAAACGTGTGAGAATTTCTTGAAGTTTTCACGGAAAGCATCAGCTAAACGGTTTGCTTCTTTATCGTATTCGTTTGGATCTTCCCAAGCGTAACGGGGGTGTAAGACATTGCTTGGTACACCTTCGATTTCAAGTGGCATGTTCAATCCAAAGATTTCGTTCTTCTTTGTTTCTACATTGTCCAATTTACCAGCGATTGCTGCACGTACCATTGAACGTGTGTAGCCTAAGTTCATACGTGAACCTACTCCATAGATTCCGCCAGTCCATCCTGTATTCACAAGGAATACTTTTGAACCGTGCTCATCGATTTTCTTTCCAAGCATCTCTGCATATGTTGCTGCAGGAAGTGGTAAGAACGGTGAACCGAAGCAAGTAGAGAATGTTGGTTCTGGAGCAGTGATTCCACGCTCAGTTCCAGCCAATTTGGAAGTGAAACCGCTCAAGAAGTGGTACATTGCCTGTTCTTTTGTAAGAATCGAGATTGGAGGCAATACACCGGAAGCATCAGCTGTAAGGAATATGATGTTCTTCGGGTGACCAGCAACTGACGGTGTCACGATATTATCAATGTTTTCGATCGGATACGCAGCACGTGTGTTTTCTGTCAATGATTTATCATCGTAATCTGGAATACGCGTTTCCTCATCCAGTACTACGTTTTCTAAAACTGCGCCAAAACGAATAGCTCCGAAAATTTCAGGTTCTTTTTCAGCGGAAAGGTTGATACATTTTGCGTAACATCCACCTTCAATGTTAAATACACCATTATCAGACCAGCCATGCTCATCGTCACCAATAAGTTTACGGTTAGCATCTGCTGAAAGTGTCGTTTTACCTGTTCCAGAAAGACCGAAGAATAGAGCTACATCGCCTTCTTCTCCAACGTTTGCTGAACAGTGCATAGATAAGATATCTTGCTCAGGAAGCAAGAAGTTCATAACGGAGAAAATAGACTTTTTCATTTCTCCAGCGTACTCTGTACCACCGATCAAAACGATGCGCTTTTCAAGCGACACCATGATGAACGTTTCAGAGTTTGTGCCATCCACTTTTGGATCCGCTTTGAATGAAGGGGCAGCCAAAATTGTGAATTGCGATTCGTGTGTTTTTAATTCTTCTTCAGTTGGACGGATGAATAATTGGTGAACAAACAAGTTTTGCCAAGCTAATTCATTAATGACTTGGATAGACAGTTGAGAGTCTTTATCTGCGCCTGCAAATCCTTTAAATACGAAGAGTTCATCTTTTACCTTCAAATGATCGATGACTTTCGTGTATAATGAATCAAAGATCTCTTCTGAAATTGGACTGTTCGTGCTACCCCAATCTACTTTGTCCTTAGACACTGCATCTTCAACGATGAATTTGTCCTTAGGAGAGCGTCCTGTATATTTACCTGTACGTGCAGTGATCGCACCGTCAGCAGAAAGTTGTGCTTCGCCTCTTGCTACTGCTTTTTCTGTTAATTCCGCCACAGACGCTTGGATCGTCACGTTGCTTCCACTAAGAAGACTTTTTAAACTATCATCAATTTTTGCAGATATCATGTTTACATACCGTCCTTTGCGTAGTCGATTTATTTTTATCTTGATAAGAATATCCTAATTCGTAAATAGTATAACACATTAAGAATATTAATCTATACTAATGGAAAACTCAAGTGATTTAGGATAAATTATTTGACAAAATCCAAACTTTTTAATACGATGTGACATGAACGGATACTCTTATCCCGAGTTGGTGGAGGGTACAGGCCCTGTGAAACCCGGCAACCTGCAATAGACTTACGTCTAACGCGAAGGTGCCAAACCTGAAGCAAGGTTTAATTCCTTGGACGATAAGAGTGAAAGGTGCTGCGCGTGAAATTTTGCCTTTTACTCATGGATTGAATATGAGTAGAGGGCTTTTTATATTGTCTAGCCCTGAATCCTTATGGTATATGCTTGACGTCTAGGCGTGGAACTTTACCAGGGACTTATGAGAGTACCGTATCATGTTGCTTAATATAGGGGGAAACAAAATGACAAATCGTCGACTGTTTACATCAGAATCAGTTACAGAAGGCCATCCTGACAAGATGTGCGACCAAATCTCAGATGCAATTTTAGATGCAATCCTAATAGAGGATCCCAATGCGCGTGTGGCATGTGAAACGAGCATCACGACTGGACTCGTATTAGTAATGGGAGAAATCACTACGACAACGTATGTGGATATTCCAAAAGTCGTTCGCGATACGGTAAAGGAAATCGGGTATGTTCGTGCGAAATACGGCTTCGATTACGAAACGTCCGCTGTGCTTACATCTATTGACGAACAATCACCTGAAATCGCTGCAAGTGTCAACGTGGCACTCGAAGCACGTGAAGGTTCTATGTCAGATGAAGAATTAGATGCAATCGGTGCAGGAGACCAAGGTCTAATGTTTGGATACGCATGTAATGAAACACCGGAATTAATGCCTTTACCAATTAGCCTTTCTCATAAATTGGCACATCGCTTGGCACAAGCTCGAAAAGAAGAGCTAATTACGTATTTACGTCCTGACGGAAAAACACAAGTAACGGTAGAATACGATCAAGATAATAATCCCGTGCGGATTGACACCATCGTTATTTCTACACAACATCACCCTGAAGCAACACTCGAGCAAATCGAGAAGGATATTAAGAAGGTTGTCATTGATGCTGTAGTGCCAAAAAACTTATTGGACGAGCAAACTAAATACTTCATTAATCCGACTGGCAGCTTTGTTGTAGGTGGGCCTCAAGGAGACTCCGGTCTGACTGGACGTAAAATCATCGTCGACACGTACGGTGGATATGCCCGTCATGGTGGCGGTGCATTCTCAGGAAAAGACGCTACAAAAGTAGACCGTTCGGCTTCTTATGCAGCACGCTATGTTGCAAAGAATATCGTGGCAGCAGGACTTGCTGAGCACTGTGAAGTTCAGCTAGCGTACGCTATTGGAGTAGCGAGCCCAGTGTCGATCTCGATCAATACATTCGACACGGGTAAACTTTCCGAGACTCAATTAGTGGAGTTCGTACGTGAATTATTTGACCTACGTCCAGCGGGAATCATCAAAATGCTTGACCTGCGTCGTCCAATTTACAAACAAACCGCAGCATACGGTCACTTCGGCCGCACTGACATCGAATTGCCATGGGAGCAGACGGATAAAGTGGAAGCATTGAAAGAACGCGCTAGTAAGGTACGTGTGGAACAATAAGTTAATACAATGCAGAAAGAGAACTCATAGTCTCTTTCTGCATTTTTTATTTCCTTGCTGGCGAAATATGAAGAGGGATCATTTCATAGTCTGCCTCTTTATAGGCTACTTGTAATCCTTTATTTTCAATATCTTTTTTTAACACCCTTTTTTGTTTCACTTCCACATCAAACGAACCGCTGAATGGATAATTCTCTACCTTCATCGTGTGCTGATCTGCAAAGTATATTCCAATTCGTCCTTTCGGTAATGAATGGAAGTGATCTGGTGAAGGAATGCCATCACGAAAAAATATATGTTCATTTGCTTTGTCGACACCTGGATCATTCACACAACAATACAAGGAGAAATTGTCTCCAAGCTGAAGCAAAGCGAAATGCTTGTCAAATAATTCTTTAGTGAATCCTTCGACTTCCTTACATAATCGTTCTCGACGACACTGTTCCCCTTCGATAAATAGCTTTGCTTCTTTCTCGTTGTGGCTTTGTATAAACTTTTCATAATGAATACTGCAAAGCATAGCTGCATAGATATCTATATTTTCGACAACATCGATTCCTTGACGATAAAGGACTGTTTTGGGGAGAAGAGGGAAGTCGGTGAATTGAAAGGGTGCAGACTCTGCATCATTCCAAAAAGGCTGTTCGTCAAAAGGAGCCCAACCAATGTCATGGTTCCTAATGGCAGTTAAAACAGAACGGCGCCATTGATCATCAGGAAACATCTCCTTTTTCCAGTGTTTCATTAATTCTTCAGCAAGGTGGGCATGATGATGTTGCTGCACAAAACTGAATGACTTCTCGTATTCACGTACAATCATTGTACTTCATCCTTTCTCATCGGGAGGTGCGCCGTCGTTTTGTATAATTTCTTCTTTTATTTCTTCCTGTAATTTCTCCATTCTTTCCACTTCTTCTTGATACATTTCATCAGCTTCTGTTGTAGCTGGAATAAGTGGCTCTTCATTGAAGTCCACACGTTTTCCATATCGAAGTAGCTCATAAATGATCATACCGTTATTCGGCTTGCCATTTACCGTTTTCATGGGGATCGAGTCAAATAATACAAAATAGAAAGCGTAAAAAATAAAACGGTTCCAGAATGTTTTCGAGTCTTCGAAATAACCATTGGCAATCAGCGCATTCATTGTGAGCGCTACGATTACATTAATCAAAATCGGTCCCGCGTATATACATATATAAGCAAAATTACTTTTTCTCTTTACGGAATCAAAAGAAAACCAGCTATTCACATGATAGTATTTTCGTATATCTAAAACGCCTAATTTAAAAAGTCTGGGCCCAGAACCAATAGTGAGTCTGGCATTTTTCACACCGAAAAGCCCACTAATAACAAAATAACCAGCTTCTCTTAGGAATGTAACGACAGGTAAAATAATGAAAGCAGAAATTACCAAGCCGATGAGGTCTGCTAAACCAAACATATCATGTCGACTCCTTCTATAAGTTCTTCCTATAATGAATCAATGGTGTAATAGTAAAATACCCATTTTCCTCAAAATAAATCGTTTTAGTCGCATTGTTTCATAAGCATGCTAGTAGAAGGTATGTTTAATTTAATGGAGAGTGGGAAATTATAAAATATCAGCAGAGTACACATAGTATTCTAAGGAGGAATAGAACATGGCGAAAATAGCAGTAGAAGTACCATTTGATGACGTGAAAAAAGCATTAGAAGAAAAAGGACATGAGGTGAAGATGTTCGCAAGTGATGAACATCTAAGCGGCTATGACATGGGCGTTGTACGTGCACTAAGCGATGTCAATATCGACCAATTCGACTTCCCGGTAGTGAGCATTGAAGGCAATTCCGTACAAGACATTGTAGAAGATGTTGAAAAACGATTACATCGCTAAAGAATGAATATATTCTATTTAGAACTGAGGGACAAATCCACTAAGGATTTGTTCTTCAGTTTTTTTTATGGAAAATGAAAGAATAAATCGTAAGTGCCTGCTTGCTATGTGTAGTAAAGGTGATTCCGCGTCACGTTGCTTTTAGAAGTTGACAAGTTCCCAATGGAACAGTAAACTGGTCAACATTGACTCGTGAGTCAATCAATAAAAAGAAGTGAGTTGAACAACCTTTATGTCACCCCGAAAGAATGAAAAAATGAAAGAGATTCGCGATACTCGGCAGCATGAATTAACAGAAGCTGCAATCGTATTGTTTGGTACGAAAGGGTATGCAGCAACAAAAATCAGTGATATTACAAACAAAGCCGAACAAAGTCATGGCTTGTTTTATCATTATTTCAAGTCTAAAGAAGATCTGTATGTCAAGATCATTCTGGAGTTACTCTCTGTAATCATCCGTACGGTAGATCAAGCAGAGGAGAAACATGATAGTCCTCTAAAGCAATTAGAATGGCTCACAGAAGTAACCCACTCTGGCTCATTAAGAGATGGAGTGCACCGCCATATCCTGATCATGCAAGCTTTATATTCTGATCATTTATCACAAGAAGTGAAAGAAGAAATTGTAGAGAAATATCGATTCATGGTCGAACGTATTGAGAAAATTATTATAAGAGGACAAATCGCGGGAGAATTTATTGAAGGAGATGCAGAGGAATTGGCTGTATATCATTTATCATTAGTAAATGGTTTATTATTAACAAATGCTCGGAAGATTTCACCTATTAAAGTATCAGCTGACAAAGTATTACGCCAACTTACATGTCATCCAAGACAGGAGGATGACCAATGAAACGCATGTTGAAACCAACGATCATATCTATCTCGATGGCAACAGTTATGGCAGGAGCGGCTATTTCCCCAGCCCTAGGATTGATTGCAGCAAACTTCCCAGAGGCCAGTCCTGTAATGATCAAGCTGATTTTAACCGCTCCTTCTTTATTCATCATCCCATTTACATTTGTCTCTAGTTGGTTAACATCAAAAATACCCAAACGCACAGTTGCTTTGATCGGTTTATTCATTTATGTAGTCGCAGGGGTAGGAGCACAGTTTACTAACACGATTGAAATGTTACTAGCCCTTCGGTTTGTGTTAGGGGCAGGTGTCGGTTTAGTAATGCCACTTGGGATCACATTAATCAGTGATCATTTTAGAGGTCGTGAGCAAGTGAAGATGATGGGTTATAATTCAGCTTTCAGCAATTTTGGCGGAATTGTAACTATGATGCTAGCAGGTTACTTAGCTGCAATTAGTTGGAGAGCTCCGTTTAATGTGTATTTGATGGGTGTTGTGATTTTCATCATGGTCTTCCTATTCTTGCCGAAAGACACTCCGCTTACACAGGATAAAAGCAAACAAAGAAGTAAAATGCCACTGATGGTTTTCGGATACGCAGCAGCTTCTGCAGGTATAATGCTAGTTTACTATTCGGTTGCTACGAATATGGCACTCTACTTGGAGCAAAGCGATATAGGTGGTTCTGCATTGGCGGGAACAGTAATTTCCTTTACAACTGTAGGAGGAATGATTACGAGTCTGACATTGATTCAGCTACAAGATATCCTGAAATCGTATATCATGCCGATCAGTATATTTTTAATGGGTCTTGCATTTACTGGTTTGGCTCTAAGTCATTCTGTCCCACTCATTTTAGCATGCACTTGCATAATTGGTTTTGGACAAGGAATTTTGTTCCCGATGATTAACGTTAAAGCGTTGAGCTTAGTCAATCCTCTACATAGTGACCGTGTGATTGCTATAGTGTCCAGTTCGATTTTTATTGGTCAGTTCAGCTCGCCTTTACTATTAGACGGCATTGCAAGTTTAGCAGGCTTTCCCACAATCCGTTTTCAATACTCCGTGATAGGTATTGCGCTAGGCATCACGGTGTTACTACTCATTTTATTTAAGGTTTTCAGAAAACCTAAAATGTCGACAATGGAAGCATAAATAAAAAATGAGACGTACCCAATTTGGCACGTCTCATTTTTCATTACATTTGAATGTCGTTTTGTCCGAATGCTTCATATTCCTGCATTAATGATTGAAGCGGTAATTCGTACAGTTGTTTTCCATCAATTTTAAATACCCCATTTAAAACGAGCTCTTCAATCATTTTGTCTCGTTTTGATTCACTTACCTTTTTGTTTGTTTCCATCTCACATTTCCTCCTTGATTCCCCCTCTAACTATAGCCGTTATTTACCTGAATTAAACTGTATATTACATAGTTGGAACTTTCGGACTGCTCCATTCAATTGAGTAAGTTATTTCGATAGTATAGTAGGGACTTGTGCTTGATAGTAGGTGCAAAATAGGATGAAGAGAAGATGCCTATTTTGTCACACGGGGCTCAGAAATCCTAGATTCATTGGAGTATTATCTAATTTGCGAAATGATTCAATAGACGGTGAACGTCAGTAGTAACACAGTAGGTGGGAGATGGATGACATCTTAAGAATAAAGAGATGAACTGATGCATTCGTAGTTATTTTTTTATATTAAAAGAGGCTTAGGGGTACCATTATGAGGGAAGAATAGATATAATCTAGGTCGTGCATAAATTTGTTATTTACCATAGGAGGTCGCTATGTTTTTTATTGAAGCAAAACGTGTGGCGGTTGTTATTTTAGGCTCGCTACTAATGGCTTTATCATTAAATTTCTTTCTAATCAATGCCAATGTCTATGCGAGTGGGTTTGCGGGTGCAGCCCAGTTAGTTTCAAGTGTTTTGAAAGATCATTTGGATATAACAATCAGTACGGGTATTTTATTGCTAGTATTTAACATACCGGTCTTCATTCTCGGTTGGTTTAAGGTAGGAAAAGGTTTCACGATCTACAGTGTGTTATCTGTTGCGTTCGCTACGCTATTCCTCGAATTATTGCCATTGCGCTCTATGTCAGACGACATTATGCTGAATGCGGTATTCGGCGGAGTGCTGGCAGGTGTAGGCGTAGGGATCTCCTTGAAATTAGGGGCCTCTACGGGAGGCATGGATATCGTCGCGATGATTCTATCTCGTATGCAAGATAAACCAATCGGTGTATACTTTTTAGTGTTAAACGGGATTCTAATCGTATTCGCAGGTATTTTATATGAACCTGAAAACGCACTTTACACAATGGTCGCGCTATACGTGACAACGTCAGTCATTGACATGATTCATACACGACATGAAAAAGTCACCGCGATGATCATCACACGAAATGCAGACGATCTCCAACAGGCGATTCATCGTCAAATGGTACGAGGGATCACTATATTACCAGCTAAAGGGGCTTACTCAAAAGAAGATAAGAATATGCTGTATGTCGTCATCACGAGATATGAGCTATATGATTTAGAACGGATTATCAGCGAAACAGATCCGCAAGCCTTTACTAATATCGTACAAACAGTAGGGATCTTCGGTTTCTTTAGAAAAGAAAATGAGAAGCTAACCTAGGTCAGGAAATTCACGATAGATGTTCTTTCTATTATTTCACTTGAAGACAAGCTCTGTAAAAGGAGTTTGTCTTCATTTTTATATGCCAGAACTTTACTATAAAGATAGTAACCAAATAACCCCATTTCATTTCTTGTTTTATTGTGTCGAACATAAACAGACTAGATTTGTTGAATTCTTGTGAAAACATTGGAAAGCACAGAGAATTTGTATATACTTGAGAGTGACTTTCATTATGTAAGTCACACTTTAAGTACATCATAACCGCCATCGTGCGTAGTAAAGTTGGTATTATACTATATGAAAACATCTACATGGCTTAGAGAGATTCGCCGTCGCGCAAACAGTTGGTTTATCATTACGATGCTTGGGGCGCTCGTCATTATTATGCCAGTCGCCTATGTCATACTGAGTTTCTTCCAGCCGACGGGCGACAATTGGGAACATATTAAAGAATTTTTGCTTGCTGACTATATTAAAGGGTCAGTTGTTTTAGTTGGATCTGTCGGATTTCTCTCGACGACCATCGGAGTGGTATTAGCCTGGATTGTTGCGGCCTATGAATTTCCATTTCGTAAACAGTTTAAATGGCTGCTAATCATACCTTTGGCTATACCACCTTATATAGCGGCTTATACATACAGTACGATGACAAGCTATACTGGCGTCATTCAATCGTTCTTCCGTAATCATTTCGACTATCAATTCACGCCAGGCACAATTGAGATTATGTCATTGCGTGGAGCAATTTTCGTACTCACATTATTTCTGTATCCATATGTGTATATGATTGCGCTCAATTATTTTGAAAAACAAAGCGCATCTTATATTGAAAGCGCCAAAACTCTTGGATTGAATGGTTTCCAGCTGTTCTTCCGTTTGGGATTGCCTATCGCACGACCTGCCATCATTGCAGGGGCAATGCTAGTCATCTTTGAAGTGCTAAGTGATTACGGTGTAGCCAGTTTCTTCGGTGTACGAACTATCTCCACCGCGATATTCCAAACTTGGTTCGGAATGTATGACATCCAGGCGGCTATGCGTTTGGCTGCCTGGTTGCTCGTCATTATATTGGGGATTTTTATGCTAGAGCGTTTTTTACGCAAAGGTCGGAAATACGATACGAACGTGACACAAAGCAGACCACTTGCGCGTAAACGATTACGTGGATGGACCGCATGGTTAGCATTTCTTACTTGTTTAGCTGTATTCTTAAGCGCCTTTTTACTACCTTTCGTTCAACTGATCTACTGGTCAGTAAAGACCTATGAAAAAGTTTGGCGTTCAGACTTCATCAGCCTAATCACCAACAGTTTATTGGCTGCTTTAATCGGTGCCTTGATCATTAGCTTCTTTGCGATCTTGGCAGCCCGTACGATTAACTTGTATCCATCGGTTTCGTCTAACTTACTTGGCCGTATTATGACATCAGGTTATGCAGTTCCAGGAGCAGTCGTCGCAATTGGTGTGCTAGCGTTATTTATTACATTGGATGAGAAATTGGCATTTATCTATCCGAAACTATTAGGCGTGGAATCTGGTACACTTGTATTAAGTATGTCGATCGCTATGCTAATCACAGGATATGTGATTCGGTTTATGGCACAAGGGTTTAATGCAATTGAGTCAGGCTATACCAAAGTGCCTCCGTCTTATCGTGAAGCTTCATTCTTACTAGGACGTGGCTTGACATACACATTTTGGAAAGTGGAATTCCCATTACTGCGCAGTTCGATCTTGATTGGTTTTGCGCTGGCGTTCCTAGAAATTATGAAGGAACTACCTCTGACTTTATTGTTGCGCCCATTTAACTTTGATACGCTCGCAACACGGACGTATCAATATGCAATTGATGAACGAATTTATGAAGCAGCGCCATCTTCGTTGTTATTAATTTGTCTAAGCATCTTGTCGGTGATTATTATTTTGAAATTTGAGGAGAAGTGAGAACCATGTTCGTAAACATTCAAAATTTATCATTTCGGTATTCAAAAAAACAGCCGCCCGTCATAGATCGCTTTTCATTTACAATTGAAAAAGGGGAAATTGTAGGGATTGTCGGAGCAAGTGGCAGTGGGAAAAGTACTTTGCTCCGATTGCTTGCAGGATTAGAAGATCCTACGACAGGTAGTATCGAACTGAATAACAGACAGATTGTAGGAGATAACGTATATATAGAGGCAGAGAAACGTGGTGTAGGTATGGTGTTTCAGAACTATGCATTATTTCCGCATTTGACAGTAAGCGAAAACATTTGTTTTGGTTTGCATAAACTGAAGCGCTCAGAGAAGAAGAAGCGCTTGGACGAAATGCTTGAACTCGTTCAATTGAAAGAGTTCGCCAAACGCTATCCCCATGAGCTTAGCGGGGGGCAACAGCAACGCGTGGCATTAGCAAGAGCGTTGGCACCTTCACCGTCCATTCTGTTGATGGATGAGCCGTTCAGTAATTTAGATACGAATTTGAAGTCATTGATTCGAATGGAAGTGCGAGATATCTTGCAGAAAGCTAATATTACATGTTTATTTGTATCGCATGATCAAGCGGATGTGGACGCGATTTGTGATCGAACTATCTATATTGACTGTGCAACATATGTTGGATCTGAAAAAGAAGCGATCACTGTGTAGTGTCGTAAACGAGAGTGTCGGATAGGCTGCCGGCACTCTCTTTATATTTCCAGAAAAAATAGAAAATAAATAGTAGACTTATACTCGGATTTGTATTACAATCTCTTTAGCACTGAAAATGATTCTCATTACCGTATAAAGATATACAAAGAAGATGGGAAAACAAGGAGAGAAATCGATTTGAAGAAGTTTTTATGGGCATTTGCTCTATTGATGCTTGCGGCAGTTCTAGGCGCATGTAGTTCAAGTTCCGATCAAGAGGAGCAAAAAGATGAACCAGCCAAAGAAGAAACTCCGGCTGAAGACACAACAGATGCAACAGAAGATGAGAAAACGGGCGGGGAAGTAAACGTCTATACAGCTAGACATTATGATGTAGATGCAGTCCTTTATGAAGATTTCACAGAAAAGACGGGTATTAAAGTAAATGTAATCGAAGCGAAAGCACCAGAATTGATAGAGCGTCTAAAGCGTGAAGGACAAAACACACCTGCAGACTTATTCATTACGGTCGATGGTGGAATCTTGAACACAGCAAAAGAAAATGATCTATTGCAACCGATAGAATCTGAAGAAATCGATAAAACAGTACCAGCAGAGCTTCGCGATACAGATAATCAGTGGATTGGATTATCTACTCGTGCACGTGTGATCGTGTACTCAACAGATCGAGTGAAGCCTGAAGAGTTGTCGACATATGAAGATCTTGCAACAGATAAGTGGAAAGACAAATTACTTGTTCGTTCATCAGACAGCTTGTATAACCAATCGTTAATGGCATCATTGATCGCAATTGACGGTGAGGAAAAGGCGAAAGAGTGGGCACAAGGCATTGCAGATAATTTGGCGCGTGAACCTGAAGGCGGAGACCGCGATCAAGCACGTGCAATCGTTGCAGGTGTTGGTGATGTAGCCATTATGAATAGTTACTATGTTGGTCGTATGTCGGTTTCAGATGAACCGGAAGATGTGAAAGTGTTCGACCAGATTGGGGTATTCTTCCCGAACCAAGAAACTACAGGAACACATATTAATATTAGTGGTGCTGGCTTGGTTAAGCACAGTAAAAACAAAGAAAATGCAGTGAAGTTGATCGAGTATTTAACGACTGTAGAAGCACAAGAACAAGTCGCAGAAGAAAACTTTGAGTTCCCGGTTAACGAAGAAGCAAAATTACCTGAAGTGATGGCTGAATGGGGTACATTCACACCACAAAAAGTAGACTTCGCAGATTACGGAAAATATAATCCGAAAGCTGTAGAATTGATGAATGAAGTAGGCTGGAAATAAGTTCAACAAAAGCAGCTCCCGGGCTGCTTTTTTGTTTCTAAAAATACATTATGACCATAAATTTTAGATGTGTATGAAACATTTTAGGCCTATCATAAGTCATAGATAGAGTGAAAACTTGTAATTGGTTAAAATAAATATAGCTTTGACTATTTACAAAGGCAGTCCATACGAACTGTCTGCTACTATGTGATATGGTAATGGAGTATATATCTACCACAGGTGACGTATCCAGCTACTCACGAAATAAAAACAGCACCCGCTAATAACGGGTGCTTCGATTAGTTCTCTTCTTGTAATGCTTTATATAATTGACCTTTACGTGCATAATCATTGACGATTCTTGTCATGTCTGCGCGATCTTCGTCAGTCAACTCACGAACGACACGGGCGGGAGAGCCAAGTGCTAAAGTGTTCGGGGGAATCTTTTTACCTGGAGTTACTAAGCTACCAGCACCGATGAATGCACCTTCACCAACCTCAGCTCCATCGAGCACGGTAGCGCCCATTCCAACGAGTGCACCGGTTTTAATTGTACAGCTGTGAAGCATGACTTTGTGGCCGATCGTCACGTTATCTTCTAAAATTAATGGATACTTAGGGCTTTGATGTAAACAACAGAAATCCTGAATATTTACTTTACGTCCAATAATAGTAGGCGATACATCGCCGCGTATTACAGTGTTGAACCAAATAGATGATTCAGGTCCTATAGTTACATCTCCTGAAATCGTTACGTAATCCGCAATATAGACGGATGGGTCAATTTCTGGTATTTTACCTTCGTATGGGTAGATCAATCAAATCTCCTCTTTTCTACATAATCATGTATAATTTATCGTAACAAACATTTAGTTTTTGTGAAACATAAGAATGAGATAGATAGAATAAGATAGTCAGATAAGGAGTGATAACTTTGTGGAAATGGGAAGCAGAAGGTAAGGCAAAAGGTGTGATTGTCCTTGTACATAACGCTTATGAACATCATAGAAGATATGTATGGCTCATACAGAAATTTCAAAGCGACGGCTTTCACGTCGTAGCAGGAGATTTACCTGGTCACGGCAAAGAAAGTGTCGAAGTGCACGCAGAGGCATTTAAGGACTACCGCAGATTTATCAAGAAAATGATCCGAAGCGGCTTAGATGATAATTTACCTGTATTTTTATTTGGACATGGATTAGGTGCTACGTTCTTACTTCGTTTATTACAGATGGAACGGATCGAATGTGCGGGAGTTATTTGTACATCGCCTTGGCTACATCTGGAACATCATCCGCCAATCCGTGCGAAAATGTTTACCAAGTGGTCTCAATCGATGACATTGGATCATGAAATCACGCCCGAACTGCTCTCGCGTAATCCTGAATTTTTAGAGCAATACGCGGAAGATCCAATGTATGTATCCATTGTGACAGGCGGTTGGTACCGTGAATTACAGACACTTATGAAATCTGTCATGCAACCTGATTTAATTATTCAAGATGTACCGTTGTTACTTCATACTGGAGAAGCAGACCAAATCACGAATATTGAATACACACGGAAGTGGGCATTCGCGCAAAACTTATCCGAACTTCAGTTGAAACGATGGAAAGACGTTGAACACGATGTCATCCAAGCACCTGAGCGAGAAGGGGTCTATTTATATACACATTCATTCATCAATAATGTACTTCATTCACTCGGTTATATTATCGAATGATAGTAGGTCGTGAACATATGAGAAAACGTCTGTACATAGGTGTGGCTGGTGCTTTCGGGGCGAGCACAAGGCTGCTGGTCGGTCAGCTACTGATCGTCAGCGGCTCTTTTCCTGTCGCGACGTTCTTGGTGAACATGGTCGGCACGTTTGTACTTTGCTATATAGTAGAACGTGCACGTCTTGGAGGAAGTCTCAGTCCTACGGCGGTAACGGTTATAACTACAGGATTCCTTGGTGCATTTACGACGTTTTCAGCAGTCAGTGTAGAAACGGTTGAACTGCTAAATGATGGATTTGCTGGACTCGCCGGCACTTACGTTGCTAGTAGTTTAGCAGGTGGACTAGCTATGGCAGCACTTGGTTTTTCATTGGCAAGGAGGTGCTTGTCATGATCTGGCATTTCATTGCAGTTGGGTGTGGTGGATTTATAGGGGCGCTATTGCGTTTTGAGGTATCTGCCAAGCTCAATCGAAAACATTTGCCATATGGAACATTGCTAGTTAATTCTATTGGAAGCTTCTTCATCGGCTGGATCATAGGTTCAAATCTTTCACTCGGTTGGACATTATTCTTAGCGACTGGTGTGGCAGGTGCTTTAACGACCTATTCTACGTTAATGAAAGAGATTTGGACGTATTGGATTGAGGGACAAAAACTCCAAGCCATTGGCTATACATTTGTCACGTTCATAGTAGGGATAGGCTTGGCCTTTTTAGGTCTTAGCTTATAGAAATGAGGTTCTGATGAATAACAAAACAACGCAAAAAACGACTCAAAACAAACATAAGAAAAAGATCATTTCATTTTTACTTGCTGTAGGGGTTGCGATCATCGCCATATATTTCCCTGAACTATTTGACGATGAAGAAAAAGAACCAAGTCGTCAAGGTCTGATTCCTGTTGAATTAGTGAAAACAATTGATGGCGATACGATCAAAATTATGTATGAAGGCAAAGAAGAAAATGTACGGTATTTATTAATCGATACACCAGAAACGAACCATCCGCGTCTTGGCAAGCAGCCTTATGGACAACAAGCAAAAGTTCGAAATCAGGAACTGCTGCAAAAAGGTCAGCTCGAAATCGAGTTTGATGTGGGCGAAAAATATGATAAATACGGCAGGTTATTGGCGTATATTTACATAGACGGCAAGAGTGTGCAAGAGCAATTATTGAAAGAGGGATTGGCGAGAGTTGCTTATGTGTATCCGCCGAACACCCGACATCTAGATGCGTTCGAAAAGGCGGAGCAGCAAGCAAAAAAGTCCGGCATCGGCATTTGGACATTGGAAGACTATACGACAGACCGAGGCTTTGATAGTGAAAAATATCCTGTAGATTCTGTGAAGATCCCTGTATATGGCGAAACACAGGACTTCAACAATTGTACAGAGCTTCGTAAAGTCTATCCGAAAGGTGTTAAGAAAGGCCATCCAGCATATAAAGCACAGATGGACGGTAATAGTAACGGATGGGCTTGTGAATGACAGTAAGAGTAAGTAACTGACAAAACCACGTTGATCACATGAGGACAATCTCTACTCCTAGTGAGCTCACATAGAATACTACTATGTAACACTAATAAATAAAAAGAATGAAAACAATTCCTGGTGAGATACGGATTTGTTTTCATTCTTTTTTATTAAAACACTTCATTGTAATTGGTAAGCTCTCGCAGCGCGCGTTCTTCAGCGGGAATGCGAACGGATAGCATCCAGATGTTCAGCAACAGAAAGAGCCCTGCGGTGAAGTACGCACTGAATAGTAAAGGCAATACAATCAGTTCAGTTGTGACAATGACATAGTTCGGGTGGCGGATCCAGCGGTAAGGTCCTTTTTTCTGTACGTTCGCTCCGGGTAGTATCAAAATTTTAGTATTCCAGAACTTTCCTAACGATGACAGACACCAAATACGCAGTACTTGCATCAATAAGAAAATTCCAAGCAAGACGCCCCAGAATGGTGAGAGAGGACGGTCGAATACCAGAACTTCGACTAATAAGGAAATGAAAAAAGCCGTATGCATCAGAACCATCCATTTATAATGGGACGCACCGATTTCTATTGCGCCTTGATTGCGAATCCACTTTTCGTTACGATTAGCGACGGCCAATTCGACTAACCGTTGAATGACGACGATCATAAAAACAAACAGGAATAGTCTGCCCAACTCACTGCCACTCCAACAATAGTAGTTCACCACAGAAACCAGGACCAAGCGCTGCCATTAAACCGTGTTCACCTGCCGTAGGCCGTTGCTCGATAAAATCCTTGAGTACATACAGCACAGTAGGAGACGACATGTTTCCATGGTATTGCAACACTTTTTTCGATGTAGCGGTTTGCTCTTGATTCATATTCAATGCTTTTTGATAAGCATCTACTACTTTTTTACCGCCTGGATGGGCAACAAAATGTTGTACATCTTCCATTGAAAGATTATGATCTTCTACGAATTGATGTACAAATGGTCCTAACCAACTCTTGATAACGTTTGGAATGCTCTTTGAAAATACAACATGCAAGCCATCATTTTTAATATCCCAGCCCATTACATCCTCTGAATCAGGCATGAAACGAGAAGATGTTGCACGGATATGAGGCATCGGACGTGTATGTTTGATCGTAGATTGGTCTCCGGAAACAAGTGCACAAGCTACTCCGTCAGAGAATAACGATACACCGACCAGGTTACTTTTCGACACATCATCCCGTTGAAACGTTAAGCTACACAGCTCTACAGCGAGAACGAGAACATTCGATTCAGGGTAGGCTTTACAGTAATCAAAAGCACGACTCATACCCGAAGCTCCACCTGCGCAGCCAAGACCCCAAATCGGGATCCGTTTAATATCATGGCGAAAAGGCAATTGGTTTATAAGACGCGCATCAATACTAGGTGTGGAGATCCCACTACTTGAAACAAAGAATATCGCGTCTATTTCCGCTGCATTCACCGGACGCTCAAGCGTTGTCGTATTGGTAAGGCATTTCTCGATTGCCTGTTTACCAAGCGTAACAGCATGCTGAATGTATAAATTATTTTTCGTTTCAAAATCATGGGGTTCTGCATACCATTCCAACGGCATACATACTTGTCGTGAATCAATTTCACCGTTTTGAAACACCTTTAATAAGCGGTCGATATCTTTAAATGAATCGGAAAATAACGAACGAGCAAATGTCATAGCCTCTTCCTGTGGCAAATCAACAGGCGGACTAACTGTACTGACAGATTGGATGATTGGCATAAGGTAACCTCCGTTTAAATTAATAGGAGCGCGAGCAGTGAATTTTGCCGTGGCCTCTAGTAGACTATATGCAATAGAAGAGGAGGACTTGTCTTGAAGATACAATTAAGTATATTAGATCAATCTCCCATTACATCCGGCAGTAATGCTCATGAAGCTCTTCAGCAAACGACCGCTCTTGCGAAGAAAGCGGAAGAATTAGGCTATAACCGCTTTTGGGTATCGGAACATCATGATGCCCCAACTCTTGCGGGTTCATCTCCTGAAATCCTGATAGCGCATTTGGCTACAGTCACTTCGACTATCCGAATCGGATCAGGCGGTGTCATGCTACCTCACTATTCCCCTTATAAGGTGGCAGAAAACTTCAAAGTGTTAGAAGCTTTGTTTCCTGGGAGAATTGATGCGGGTGTCGGGCGAGCTCCTGCAGGGATGCCACGAGCAACCTATGCTCTCAACAACGGTGAATATCTAAATCGAGATCAATATCCACAACAAATTGATGACCTACACATGTATCTTCACGACACATTGCCTCAAGATCATCCATATGAGGGGTTAAAAGCAACCCCACTGACGAGCGGTGCACCACCCATTTGGATGTTAGGCACAAGCAAAGAATCAGCGAATTTAGCAGCACAAAAAGGATTGCCTTATATGTTCGCACAATTCATCAATAGTGAAGGAGGCAAGGAAGTAGCGAGGTATTATCGGGATCATTTCCAAGCCTCTGCGTTAATCTCTTCACCTAAGCAAGCGGTAGCGGTATTTTTAATTTGTGCAGAGACGGAGGAAAAAGCAGATTGGATTGCCTCCTCGTTGGATTTGTTAATGGTTATGCAACAGCAAGGAATGCAAGTAGAGGGTACACCTTCACCAAAACAAGCGGCAGCGTATCCATATAGTCAACTGGAGCAAGAGCTTGTTCAATTGAACCGCGAGCGTATGATTATAGGTACGCCCGAATCAGCTCGTAGACAGTTGGAACAAATAGCTGAGGATTTTGAAGCAGAAGAAATCATGCTCGTTTCCATTACGTATGACTTTCATGATAAACTGAAGTCGTATGAATTGATTATGCAAGAATTTTTGAAAGGAGAGAACGTTGATGAATTTGATTGATACAAAAAGTCAATTGACAGAAAAGAAAAAGCATGTGGGGAAAGTAGCGGATGTAGAAAATGCGGTCTTAATGAATATTCAATTGCGTGCAGGTGAAGAAGTTGCAGAGCATGATGCGAATAAGGAAGTATTCATCATCGTACGTAAAGGAAAAGTACGGTTCTTGGTAGAAGGCGAACCGGTTGATGTAACACCAGATAATATCTTGCATATGGTACCATTGGAAAGACATAGCTTACATGCAATAGAAGATTCGGATATTTTAGTTATTCAAGTGAAGCCATCAACGTAACATAACGAGAGACCGCATGTAAACTTGCGGTCTCTCGTTATGCTATACGGACTCATTTAAGATTGAATAGTTTTACATAATTTACGCAAACTAGAAATAAATCCTTCATTTTGATCAGCAGTTCGTTTTTTCGGGCCGCGTAAACGACCTCCTGCTCTGCGGATTTTCTGTGCTTTATGACGTGCTGCGAGTAATTGATCAATATTGTCATTTGTATACCATCTGCCATTTTGATCAAGTGGCAAACCTTGTTTCGCCAATGCCATAGCGGCCAATCCATAGTCTTGAGTGACGACGATATCCCCTTTTTTTATACGGTTCACCAAGACAAAATCGACTGCGTCGGCTCCTTTAGAAACAGTAATCGTTTCAGCGCCTTCTCGGTGCATTTCGTGCGCAGTGTCACATATTAACACACAAGGTAAGCCATACTCTTTGGCAATACCGATTGTTTCACTGATTACCGGACAGCCATCTGCATCCACTAATATCGTTGTCACGTAGTATCTCTCCTTCCGCTACACTTAATAGGTTTAGTATAGCAAATAACGGGAAAGATAAGTGAAAATGCGTGATTGAGGTGATGAAATGGCTGATTTATCAAAAGAACAACGAACGACTGCAGAACAACGTGAACAATATGGACGTGAAATGGATGCGAAGAATGCTGCCATGGAGAACATAGAAGTTCCACCTGAAAACAGAGCGTTAGCAGACCACGAAATTCCACCACCGTTGACAGAAGAAGAAATACGCGCTAAAGTCGGTAGTCAGAACTATGAAAATGCGACCGATGACAAAGCACCTACGTCAATAAATAGCTAATCAGGTAACCAAAAGGGACATTTTACATGTTCCTTTTTTGCGTTGGACACTATTCATGAAACTAACCTGTTATCTAATCCGTATATACGCTATACAACTAGATAACGGAGTGATGAAAAATGAATGAAGGATATTTTGTAGGGTGGGGGACATTAGCTTTAATCAATGCAGTGTTGGCGCAAGGGAAAAATAGAAGTGGATTGAACTGGTTTATACTTTCTTTGTTTTTAGGACCACTTGCAACACTCTTCTTAGCGCTATCAGATAAAAAGTGATAAACTATTTAGGAAACCGAAATAGTGGAGGGAGCTATTATAACTATGCAAATGAATGTAGAGATTTTATTCGCAACAGATGGACAAATAACGAAGAATTTGTTGGTGAAGCAATTTGTCGACAATCAAGCTGGAGCATTTTCCACGTTTGTACATGATGGAAAGCAGCTAGTCGTTATAAAAGATACAGAATGGAAAACGGTAGATGCCATTCGCAGTATTGCAGGTGAAATCTCTCGCAATCTTGCGGCACAAAAAGTAGATTCCGCTTCGATTCAAGCAGATCAGCTAGGACAAAAGTGGTCATCTGAAAATGAAGCCATTACTGCTTTCGTGGAAGGATGGCACCTTGGCGCTTATAACTTTGACCGCTACCAATCTAAAAAAGCAAACCCTGTCACTACATTAGACGTTCAAGGTGCAGACAAAGCAGCCGTTAAATCAGGAGAAGTACGTGCAGCTGCTATGGCATTTTCTCGAGACTTGATGAATGAACTTTCCGATGTGCTGAATCCAGAGACGTATCCAGAAGTATTAAAAGAACATTTCAAAGGAACAAAAGTGAAAATTGATGTACTTGGCAAAAAAGAAATTGAAGAACGTGAAATGAATGGTGTATTGACAGTTTGCCGTGGCAGTAAGTATGAGCCTTCATTCGTAGAGATGACATTGCAGACAGATGCATCAAAACCACTTGTAGCTCTTGTCGGTAAAGGCGTAACGTACGATTCAGGCGGTATCAGCTTGAAAGGCGGACGAGACGACAGTGACATGCGCATGGATATGGGCGGTTCAGCGGCTGTAAGCGGTGCATTATCACTATTAGCTCATTCAGATGCAAAAGTGAATGTAGTCGTGCTGATTCCTATGGTTGAAAACACACCTGGACCTGACGCTGTCATGCCAGGCGAAGTGATTCAATACAAGAACGGCATCAGTGTACAAGTCGGTAATACTGATGCAGAAGGCCGTTTGATTTTAGCGGACGGATTAATTCGTGCAGGAGAATTAAATGCAGATTACACAGTTGATATCGCTACATTGACTGGTGCTGTGGTCGCTGCTCTCGGTACAGAAGTCGGGGGAGTCTTTGGTGATGAAGAGTTATCTGCTAAACTGAAGAAAATTGGCGATCAAAATGGTGACTTCGTTTGGCCACTACCATTAGTGGATGAGTATGAAGAAACTCTAGACAGTGCCTATGCGGATTGCAATAACATGAGTTCTCTAACTGTTGCCGGTTCGATTACGGCTGGTCTCTTCTTGCGTAAATTCGCACCGAAGAACAACTGGTTGCATGTGGATATGGCAGGCGTCATGGATAAGCAGAAGTCGAAGGGGTATTACACAAAGTCTGCAACGGGCTACGGAGCACGTTTACTTGCGGATTATACAGTGTCATTGACTAAATAAGAAGCATAAAAAAGGATGTCCTAACCAGGCATCCTTTTTTATATTGGGTGGGATTATATGAGTACATGTTATCTTCGTACTTATTTAAGTATAAGTTCAAGATCATTACAGCCCTATCTTCAGTAAACAACAATAAGTATCGCTCACTCCTTTTCAATCTGTTATAAAAACAAAGAAGGAGAGCTGATTCCCGCTAGAATAATTAACAAAGACACCGATGCAATGATTGCAGGCTTCATAAATGCCGGCTCTTCTTTCACCAGCTCCTTGATCGCATAAATTATCGATATAACAAAAACGAACGGCCAGACAAACCATGTCCATAGATAAAGAACACTTAAAAGTTTCATGATGCTAATAAACATAAACTTCACTCCTCATAAAAGAATAAGAGCTCACTAGTAAAAACGGGCGATGTGATCAATAAATGCTCTTTTACTTTTGTTTCCCCTATTTTACAAAATTCACACTTTTCATCATGAGATATATAATAAAATTATTTGTGATTCATTAATGTAACAAGCATGGGGGAGTATGAAGTATGAATAAGTCAATTGCTACACCAAAACAGACAATAAAAAAAACGAGTGAGAGAAAAATCCTCACTCGTCTTTCATTATTTACATAGCACTACTTCACGCGAAAACGTACCTTTGCGTGCGAGACAACGATCGGCTATCTCAAATCCGGCAATTTCGAGCATTTCATCCATATTCTCAATCGTGATGATTAAGCAGGTTTTCGCAAACCGACGAGCTTCTTTCAAAATTTCGAGTTGGCCTTCTGCTGTAATATGCGTAAATAAATTATATGGCATATCAATGATCGCAACGTCATATTCTTCGTGGACTTCAGAAATTGGACCTATTGCCACTTGGCCTTCCAAATCGAAATAGTCAATGTTTTTTCGTGAACCATAGACGACAAGTGGATTAATATCACGACCTTCAATTGGGATCCCCATAGATAGTGCTTCAACAAGGACAGTTCCGATTCCACAGCAAGGATCGATGACGCGTTTTCCTTCTGGATGCGGAACTGCGATATTGACGGCAGCTCTGGCTAAACGTGTACCAAGCGCAGTGGAGTACATATGTGGCTTTTGCTGGTGTACATGCCAATCAGAAGAACTATAAAGTAAAATCCCGGCATACCAGTGATCATCCAATTGCATGATGCCGATCAACACTTCAGGATCATCCAACTCTGGCTCGCCTTTGATCCGCAATCCAATTGTACGCTCTATTTTACGACGATCATCATGACCGATTTTAGCTGTTCTGGCAAGTGTCATATCGTTCAAGCAGACTGTCTTAAATAATTGATCCATCTCCAACTCAGAAGCTCTGTCCACTAGCAATTCTAAACTGTCTGCATCCAGTATGACTTCGAGTCGAGTTTGTATAAACGGACTTCGTGACGGATCAACGCCAATTTCGCTTACGATCACGTTATCTTCTACGTCATGACCGAAAAAAGCACGCATTTCCATTCGGCATAATTCCTCTTCATCACGGTGCCGAATATACGTATAAATATAATGCGAGGCCATTAGTTGTTTGCTCTCATTTCATGCAAATCGCCAAGTGCTTCATACAAAAGTTGTAATGCATCCTGGATAGACATCGTTTCGTCAAATCCTTTAAGTGAATCAAATGGAACATTCAACTCCCAGAACCCTTCATTGTCAGAAAACGAAATGCTAAAACCATTGAGTTCGTGCTGAAGTTTTTCCTCGATAAATGCACGAATCGTGTCGCCTTCCTTTTTCTTGCCCTGTAATCCAAATAACGCCATATACGTTTTGAAAATATCATCTACTTCAAGTGCAAGCGAATCCACTTGGATCTCATCAAAGTCAGGTGACTCGACGAAAATAAATTCAGCTATATTAGATTTCAAATAAGAGATGGGTTGCTGTAAAAAATGTTCATCTGCGAAACGTACTGTTTCCTCTGTTTCCTTTACACATACTTCTAGTGTATTGATCGTTACTGTACTCATTTTATTCACTCCTCGTTAGTAAGTATACCGGATTGTTTTTCGGGATACCACGGATTTAAGTGAATTAACACTTCATCGACGTCTTCATTTCTTGCCATGATCAAATTACGTAATCTACTCGAGATAATATGGCCTTCTTGTATCGTCAAATCACCACTGATACCAATTCGAATATCGACCAATACGTAATGTCCATGTTCCCTGGCGCGTAAACGATCAATTCGCTTCACTTCTGGAATAGATTGAATCAACTCTTCAAATGCGCTTAATCGCTCATCGCATACATTCTTTTCCATCAGTATGTCAATACTTTCCTTGCCGATATCGATAGCTATTTTAAAGACAAGAATAGAAACAATAATTCCAGCGATAGGATCTCCATATGTGAGTAGCGGCCATGCGTAAGTATCTCCGATCAAAGCAAGTCCAATTCCTAATACTGCAGCAAGTGAGGCATAGACATCGGCTAAGTGATCATACGCAGTCGCGATCAACCCTTTGCTGTTCTCCGCTTTACCGATACGAATTGTGTAGACATAGAGTATATATTTCCAAATTAACGACACAATTGCGGTGAGTAAGGCAATCTTACTAGCTGTCGCTGGTTCTTCGAATAAAGCCATTACAGCCTCGAAAGCAATATAGATCGCAGCCAATCCTAAAATCATTGCGACGATACCTGAACCAATTACCTCCGCTTTCCCGTGTCCATACGGATGATCTTCATCAGCCGGTCGTTTTGAAATTTGCATAGAAGTCAATGCGGCGGCAGAAGCTACCACATCACCTGCGTTATGGAAGCCGTCTGCAAGTAAAACGGGACTTTTGAAAACAAAACCGACTACTAGTTTTAATACAGTTAAGATCACATTACTGAATAAGCTAATCCAACCAGCTAAAATGGCAGAAGTAGAATGCTCGCGTACACGAATGGTCATAAAAGTTTCCCCCCTCTAACAGTGTTGCCCTTAAACAACAAAAAAACCTCGCTAATTTTGGGCGAGGTCATAAAAAATTTTAATTGTTGGATGGGCGTACAGTTTGTCATTGTCATCACTCATTTGTTTGTAGTTCAATCATTATCCCATAAATGCACAGTTTACACAAGGAAACGCTATAGCACTTACAGTAGAAAAATGTCTTCTACTGTGTCAAAATAAGAGAATAGAAAAAGTGCAAGAAAGTACCAATCATGATCAGTATGCGCAAATAAGCATAAAAATACAATTCGAGAGGTTTGATGAATGATGAAGCTTTGGGGCGGACGTTTTAGTAGTAAAGCAGATGAGATCATGGAGAAGTTCAATAGTTCTTTACCCGTTGATTATCGTTTATATAGAGAGGATATTGCAGGTAGTATCGCACACGTAACGATGCAAGTTCATTCGGATTTATTGTCACCGGAGGAAGGTGAAGTGCTAGTGAACGGCTTGCAGTCAATTTTAACAGATATTGAATCTGGCGAACTACAAATTGAAGGCAATTACGAAGATATTCACTCATTCATTGAAATGAACTTGACGGAGCGAGTAGGGGAGACAGGCAAGAAATTACATACGGCCCGTAGTCGAAATGATCAAGTAGCTGTCGATATGAGACAGTATGCGAGAAATCAAGCATCTGTCGTCATGGATGCACTGCAAATTCTAATTGATTCACTTGAAGCAAAAGGAAAAGCAAACAATGTTATTATGCCGGGTTACACGCATTTGCAACGCGCGCAAGTCGTCACTTTCGGCCACCATTTGGGTGCTTATGCGCAAATGTTCAAACGAGATAAAAAACGTGTGCAAAACGCAGCTGAGCTCTTAAATGAAAACCCTCTTGGCTGTGGGGCGCTTGCCGGCACAACACATGATATTGATCGTCAAGTGACTACGGCATTGCTAGGGTTCGATAAGCCGGTAGATAACTTCCTTGACGGAGTCAGTGATCGCGATTACTTAGTAGAATTAATGTCCGACTTCTCACTCATTATGATGCATATGAGCCGTTTAAGTGAAGAATTAATTCTTTGGAGTAGCCAAGAGTTCCGTTTTATCACCATATCAGATGCCTATTCAACAGGAAGTAGCATCATGCCGCAAAAGAAAAATCCGGATGCAGCCGAACTGATCCGTGGTAAAACAGGACGTGTATATGGGTCTCTATTCGCTTTACTGACTACGTTAAAAGGGTTGCCATTAACATATAACAAAGACATGCAAGAAGACAAAGAGCAATTCTTTGATGCACTGGATACAGTTCTTGATTGCTTGGAAATCATGTCTAAAATGATCGACACTCTACAAGTACATGCTGAGCAAATGAAAGCCGCAATTAAAGGTGGATTCCTGAATGCTACAGAAGTGGCGGATTATTTAGTTGCAAAAGGTACGCCATTCCGTGATGCGCATGAAACCGTTGGAAAAATCATCATTTATTGTGAACAGGAAAACAAAGCAATTGAAGACCTGACAGTGGGGGAACTTAAAAAGTTTAGCGACCATATCGAAGACGACATTTACGAATATATCGATTATGAATCGATTATTACAAAAGGTAATAAAGGGTTGATGAAGGAACAGTAATATAACTTGATAAAAAATAAGTAAAAGCCTGCGGATGTCCGCAGGCTTTTACTATTCAACGCGAGGCTTACCTTGAGCAGAAGCGACAATAAAACCTATTGCGCCAAATACTATGGCAGGTAAAATCCAACCGACACCTTGCTCGTATAATGGCAAAAATTCCAATATATATGTAACCGGTACCAGGTCGATATTAAATGCACGTAACACATCAAAAAATCCAATTAGACCCGCTGCCAATAAACCGTAACTATACACCTCATGATAACCTTTGAATAACGGGTGTAACAATCTGAAGGTTATTAGTACGATAGCAAGTGGGTATACACCTACTAGTATAGGAATCGTCACTGCGAGCAACTGCGTGAGACCGACATTCGCAACGATCGTAGAAAACAAACAAATAATAAACACGAATGCTTTATAAGAGATTTTCGGTGCAACTTTAGAGAGATAAGTAGCACTAGCAGTCGTCAAACCAACAGAAGTTGTTAAACAAGCAAGTGTGACTGCAAGCCCGAGTAAGTATAATCCGTTATTACCCATTAAAGCATATGCAAGTTTGGCTAAAATGTCTCCGCCGTTCGTTGCGCCTTCTGCTACAGAGCGGCTCGTCATCCCCAAGTAGGCTAATCCAGCATAGACAAAACTTAACCCGATCACTGCGATAGATCCTGCTTTCATTGTAATAACAGTAATCGCTCTTCTATTAGTAATTCCTTTCGCTTTCACGGCATTAATGACAATAATGGCGAAGACGAGCGCAGCCATTGCGTCCATTGTTCCGTAGCCTTCAATAAAACCTTTGTAAAAATAATCTTCCGCATAAGAACCTTGCGGCACGCCCGCTTCGCCGACTGGATTGATAATACCAGTCACGACAATAAGCGTGACGATAGCTAGCAATATGGGAGTTAAAATACTTCCGAAACGATCAACTAGTTTATTTGGCTTAAATGAAAGCCAAATCGTCACTGCAAAAAACACAATGGAAAAGAGCGCCAATGCCAACTTAGAATACGAATCCGGTACAAATGGAGAAACGGCAATTTCGAATGAAACAGTCGCTGTACGCGGAACACCGAAGAATGGCCCAAGTGCTAAATAAATAACTAATGGAAAAATCATGGCGAATAAAGGAGATGCTTTTCCAGCTAAATCACTTAATTGATTGCCACTCATAGTCACTGCAATTACGCCGAGATAAGGAAGACCTACTCCTGTTATTAAAAAGCCAGCTAGCGTAATCCATGTTTGTGTTCCTGCTAGTTGGCCTAGTAGCGGTGGAAAAATCATATTTCCTGCACCGAAAAAGAGCGCGAACATCGTCAGCCCTAATTTGAACGTATCAAATTTTGTAAATTGATTCATTTGAACTTCCTCCTGAGGTACTCTGAAAAGTATATGTATTGAGATAATTAATTGTATTATAGTGAAAAGAGCTCATAAAAAAGGATTCTCCTAAGAGAATCCTTCATAAGATTACCCCATAATGTGGTAGCCGGCATCTACATAGATGACTTCACCTGTCACGCCACTCGATAAATTACTAAGCATCGCCACTGTCATATCTGAAACTTCTTCAGGTTTAACGTTACGTTTTAATGGCGCGCGCTCCTCAATTTGTCCGAGAATAGTATTAAAGGAAGGAACACCTTTTGCGGACAACGTACGAACAGCTCCTGCAGAAATTGCATTGACGCGAATATTTTGTTCACCTAGCTCTGACGCCAAATAGCGTACAGAAGCTTCAAGGGCTGCTTTTGCCACACCCATTACGTTATAGCCTTCAAGAACTCGCTCTGCCCCTAAATAACTCATCGTAATGATTGCTCCGCCTTCTGTCATATAATGACGGGCTTCACGTGCTGCTGCTACCAATGAATAGGCACTGGAATCTTGTGCGAATGCATATCCATCACGAGTCGTTTCTACAAATGGATTATGCAAGTCTTGTTGATGGGCAAACGCGATGGAGTGAACGACACCGTGAATTACGCCAACTTGTTCGCCAATCGATTTGAAAGCCTGCTCGATGCTTTCATCACTATTTACATCACATTGTACAATTTGTGTGGCTGTAAATTCACTTTTAGCTAACGCTTTTTCTAATTTATCACGGGAGCGATCTTTACGGTAGGTGAAAATGACATTCGCACCAACTGAGAATAATGCTTTTGCAACTCCCCAACCAATACTACGTTCATTTGCCACACCCATAATGACAATATTTTTACCCGATAATTTTAATAAATCTACCATAATAGCCTCCTGAAAGTTTCTAATTCATTTGATCATATTATACACCCCATAATAATAACATATAGTGAAGAGGAAGTTATAGATTTTCTATTAAGAAAGGAAAGAGAATGTGTAAATTGACTGTTAATAAATAAAAATACAGTTGACTTTATAATTATACATACGTATACTTATCATTAATGAATAAAGAGGTGATAGCGTTGAAGGTTGGAATCGTAGGAGCGTCTGGATACGGTGGCCTAGAATTGATACGGTTGCTACAAAACCATCCGGAAATTGAACAAGTTGATTTATTCACATCCTCAGAAGTGGGGACGGTCTTTTCTCAAAAATATCCACATCTCGTGAATATTCACGATCAGCCGATGAAGGCTATAGAACCCGAACATATTAGCAAGCTGGACACAGTGTTTTTCAGTACACCAGCTGGCGTTACAACTACACTACTTCCTCCATTGGTGGGCACAGGTGCTAAATTGATTGACTTATCGGGTGATTTTAGATTGAAAGATCAAGCAACTTTTGAGCGGTGGTATCAAAAAGATGCACCGCCACTCGAACACTTAGAAAAAAGTGTATATGGACTTCCTGAATGGAATAAACAGGATATTGCCGATGCACAAGTCATTGCGAATCCAGGGTGTTACCCGACAGCGGTTCTTCTTTCTTTACTTCCATTATTGAAAGACAAACTAATTGACGGTAGCCAATTGATCATCGATGCGAAAAGTGGTATATCCGGTGCAGGTAATAAACCGAGCCAAGCGACTCATTTCAGTGAAACAAATGAAAACTTCTCTATATACAAAATTCACCAACATCAGCATATACCAGAAATTGAACAAGCAATGCATACATTTGCCGATCAGCCCGACCCAATTATGTTCACTACACATCTTGTTCCTATGACGAGAGGTATCATGACAACGAGCTATGCAAAAGTGAATGGACAAGTAACGGAAGAACAACTTATTAATTGCTTGCAAGAAACCTATCAAGATAGTCCGTTCGTTCGTATTATGACAGACGTACAAAAGGTCAGTACGAAACAGGTATATGGCTCCAACTATTGCGATATCCATGTCAAGGTAGATCCACGAACAAATCAGGCAACGATTATAGCAGTTATTGATAATGTGGTGAAAGGTGCCGCTGGACAAGCTATACAAAACATGAATATTCAATATGGTCTAAATGAAAAAACAGGAATCGATGTCATTCCATTATGGATTTAACTAATTAATTTGGAAACGAGAACTAGAGGGGGAGCACTACTATGGAAACTATCGAAAGTATGAAGCGCATCTCGCGTAAAAATATTATTTCACCAAAAGGATTCAAGGCAGTCGGCATTCACTGTGGGCTAAAGCATAAGAAAAATGATTTAGCTTTATTAGTCAGCGAAGTGCCAGCGAGTGTTGCGGGTGTCTTCACAACGAATGTAATCCAGGCAGCTCCACTTCAAGTTACAAAAAAAGTTGTCTATGAGACACAGAAAATGCAAGCGGTTGTCATTAACTCTGGCAACGCGAATGCGTGTACAGGAAAACAAGGGATGCATGACGCAGTAACTATGCAACAAAAGACTGCAGAGCATTTAGGTATTGATTCCAATCTTGTAGGGATTGCTTCAACGGGTGTGATTGGTGAACAAATGAATATGGTTCCTTTACTATCTGGTATTGAAAAGCTTCAACCGATGGACACGTTAGAAGGCTCCATTCAATTTTCACAAGCAATTTTAACAACAGATACCGTAACAAAAAATACTGCCTACGCAACGGTGATCGATGATCGTGAAGTAGTGGTAGCAGGTGTTGCAAAAGGTTCAGGAATGATTGAACCGAATATGGCGACAATGCTTGGCTTCATCACAACCGATGCCAATATTGAATCTGAACATTTACAAACAGCACTTAAAGAAATTACGGATGTAACTTTTAACTCCATTACAGTAGACGGTGATACGTCAACAAATGATATGGTTCTCGTCATGGCAAACGGAATGGCAAGTAACCACTCATTAACTCCGGATCATCCCGAATGGCAATCTTTCGTCGATGCATTGCATGCCGTATCTCGTGACTTGGCGAAAATGATCGCTAAAGACGGAGAAGGTGCTACCAAATTAATCGAAGCGAAAGTGACAGGTGCAGTTTCGGATGAACAAGCGCGTCAAATCGCAAAATCTGTTGTAGGCTCACCGCTTGTCAAGACGGCAGTATTTGGCTGTGATGCGAACTGGGGAAGAATTATTGCTGCGGTTGGATATAGCGGGGCCACAATAGATCCTGAAGATATAAAAATCTATATTGGTGACACTGCAGTAGTAGAAGGCGGGGAACCTATTCCGTTTTCAGAAGAGAATTTGTTAATTTACCTTAAACAACATGAAGTCAAATTTGCAATAGAATTAAACCAAGGAACTGGAGAGGGAATGGCATGGGGGTGCGATCTTACTTATGACTACGTTCAAATCAACGCAACATACCGCACGTAAACGACAGGTGATCAAACTAGGCGGCAGTATGCTAGACGAATTAAGCGATAGTTTTTTCCAAGGGGTGAAGAAATTACAGCAAGATGGTGTTCAAGTAATTATTGTTCATGGTGGGGGACCAAATATTAATCAAGAGCTTGAGAATCGCGGTGTCGCTTCGACTGTAGTGAAGGGGTTCCGTGTTACATCTGCTGAAGCGATCGGGATCGTTCAGTCAATCATGATTGGCCAAGTAAATCCAGCGCTCGTTCATCGTTTCAATCAAGAAGAGATTAAAGCGGTTGGGTTAAGTGGATTCGATACGAACTTATTTACGTGTGATGTACTTGATTTTGATACGTATGGTTATGTGGGAGAAATTAAAACAGTGAAAACAGAGATCTTGGACGCATTATTGGATGCAGGCATTGTTCCTGTAATCTCGTGTATTGGTGCAACTGCTTCTGGGGATCCATTGAACGTTAACGCGGATACAGTCGCTAGTCAAATTGCATTAGCTGTCGAGGCAGAAAGTTTATTATTGGTGACAGATACATCTGGAATCCGGATTCAAGATCAACCTCAGCCAGAAGTGGTACCCCAAGCAATTTATCGCTGGATTAAAACAGAAGATATCTACGGAGGAATGATTCCGAAAGTAATGGCGGCCATCGATTGTCTAGAAGCGGGCATTCCATCAGTACAGATCGTCTGTCAAGAATTAAATGGCACGGTCATTACCAATGAGGAGGCAATCGCGTGACGTATTTATTCAATAACTATGCAAGACGTGCGGTACATCTTGTAAAAGGACAAGGTACCGTAGTAACAGACGATAAGGGGAAGGATTATTTAGACTTTACTAGCGGCATCGCAGTCGTCAGTTTAGGTCACGCTCATCCTGCCATCGTTAAAACATTGCAGGAACAAAGTGAAAAGCTATGGCATATATCCAATTTATTTGAAAGTCCAGAACAGGAAAAACTTGCTGAATCATTAACGAAGGATACGGATCTATCGTATGCATTATTTTGTAACAGTGGTGCTGAAGCGAATGAAGCAGCAATTAAACTAGCGCGTAAACATACAGTCAAGCATCATATCTTATCGTTCAAACAGTCATTCCATGGGCGAACGTTCGGTGCGATGGCGGCTACAGGTCAGGATAAAATCCAACAAGGATTTGGTCCGATGCTTGGAAGTTTCGAAGCTTTACCGTTTAATGATATCGAAGCTTTGAAACAGGCAACTAACGAGAATGTAGCTGCTATCATGCTAGAAGTCATCCAAGCGGAAGGTGGAGTGAATTCTATCGAACCTGCTTTTGCTGAAGCAGTTATGGCTGCCTGTAATGAACATCATATTCTTCTTATTATCGACGAAGTACAGACAGGAATCGGACGTACAGGGACACGCTATGCCTACGAGCAGACTGCACTAAAACCCGATATTATTTCTCTTGCTAAAGGTCTTGGTGGCGGTTTCCCGATTGGAGCCATGCTAGCTGGCGAAGAGCTATTCGATACATTCGGCCCGGGCTCACATGGTACAACGTTCGGTGGTAATCCATTAGCCGTATCAGTTGCTCAAACAGTAATTGATCATGTATTTGATCCTACATTTTTAAAGGGTGTTGAAGAAAAAGGTACGTATTTGAAGCAACAACTCCAAGCAGAACTACCTAAAGATAAATATTCGATTCGTGGTAATGGCTTATTAGTTGGAATTCATTCAAATAAAGAAATGGCTTCATTCATCCAAGAGGCCGAAGAACAAGGATTACTCCTAGTACCTGCTGGGACGAATGTCATCCGTCTATTACCACCACTAACAGTCACAAATGAAGAAATCGACCAAGCAGTTTCGATTTTAAAGAACATCTTAACGTAATAACGAATTGAATTAAGGTAGTCAGCGAACTGCTATTCAGTTAACAAAAGATCTCCCTGAAGTGTCAACACTTCAACGGAGATCTCTTTTTTATATGAGTATAAGTTAAGTGCAGTTACACTTATTTGAATTTTTTCTATACAAAAAATTGTCGCTCAGGTATAGTTAAGGAAAAACTACCTATAGAAATGGAAGTGTCCTAGACTTGAAAAAGATCTGTGCAATAGTGCTAACGATGATGCTAGTCCTATATGCAATCCCTACTACCTCACATGCCACCATCTTCCAAGACGTACGTCAACAGCATTCGGCTGCTGATGAAATACATTATCTAGTAGAAAAAGGAATTATCATAGAAAAGCCAAACACCAAGTACCGGGTAAACGAACCGATCACACGGCTCGAAGCATCAGGAATGATTCAACGCGCACTGAAAATCCCTGTAGATAATAGACCTGATGCCAAGCTGTCGGACGTAAAGTTATCTCATCCGCACTACGCACTCATCGCCACAATGGTTGATGAAGGTATTTTCATGGGTAACGAGAATAAAGAATTTCAACCGTATGGTAATTTAAAACGTGGGCAAATGGCAGCGGTATTCGTTCGCGCATTCAATCTAACAGGAAAATCCACTTATCGATTCCGTGATGTGCCTGCAACGTATTGGGGTTTATCTGACATACAAAAGTTATCTGTAAATGCTATTACGACAGGGTACTTGGACAATACGTTTAAGCCGAATCTAACATTAACTCGTGGACATTTTGCAGTATTTCTTGCCCGAATTCTTGAGCCGGATTTTAGAGAGCAATCCGCTTGTTATCAACCGAATAACACACCAGTGCAAACAGTCAATGTTCCCGTTACAACACTTTGGAAAGAACCAGCCAAGTCACGTACAGTAGACGCGTATGCGACAAACAAATTGCCTGACATTACGAAATGGGTTACGGCAATGAGTTTACGTGAAAAGCAATGGCTAGTAGGGAAACTAGAAACACAAGCACTATACGGTCAAACAGTCAAAGTCCTACAAACAAAAGGAGACTGGGTTCAGGTAATAGTAGTGGACCAAAGCTCTCCAAAAAACGCAGCAGGTTATCCGGGATGGATGTTGAAGAGTCATTTAACGACTGTGTATCCTAACTACGCAACATGCGACACGGCCATGGTAACGAAGAGATCAGCCACACTTACGAAGGATAAAAACGGAGAGCAACCTTACCGCTCAATAAGTTTCAACACGACATTGCCGGTCATGGAAGTTATGGACAATAAAATCGCAGTCCAAACACCTGCCGACGGAGTGAAGTACGTAGACAGAAGCGCAGTGAAGATAGTAGGAGCAGATGGTGTCATGCCGAAGCCCACAACACAACAAATCATGGATACAGCCAAGCTCTTTGACGGATTAACGTATCTATGGGCAGGTACTTCAGGATTTGGACTGGATTGTTCAGGATTCACTTACTCAGTCTACCGGCAACACGGTATTGATATACCGCGTGATGCTTCTGTGCAAGCACTAAACGGAACATTGATAAAGAAGAATGATCTACAACCCGGTGACTTGATGTTCTTTGCCTATAATAAAGGAAAAGGGATCATTCACCATGTAGGAATGTATGCAGGGAATGGTCAAATGATCCACGCACCAAACCCTAAGCGTACTGTAGAAATTATTCCGATGACAGTGGAACCGTATAAGTCAGAATATGTGTCAGCCAGAAGATATATAAAATAAAAAGAGGTTGGGATATAACTATCTCACCCCGTTTCCCTGCACTCCGAAAGGCACGCTTTCCGAGGGGCGTGGCTTGAGCCAAGCGAACAATGTAGGGTTCGCTTTGCCGTATTTCTGTGTACTTTGCAGAAATTAAGGCACCTGTCCAGGGTCTCAAGACGCACGCTGATCCCTCAGGAGTCGGCCTTTCTCCGTTCCGGTACACTCTGTTACTCTAAAAAATTTTTACTGATAAGAACAGAAAAAACGTGAAGGACATTCCCCTTACGTTTTTTCTGTTCTGTCCCAACCTCTTTATTTTACAAATTACCTTCATACAATACGTGATCGTCATTCAAATCAATAATTTTTAAATGATTATCGTCTTTGATGAAAATACTTTTGTATACTTCTTGTCCGCTTTTATTTTCATACAGAACGATTCGTTTGTTTTGATTATCCACTTCTACTTGAGCCGTTAACTCGTCCATCGGGATATGTTCTTCCAACATTTCAGCTTCTTCATGTTCTAACAAGTTGGTATTAGAAGGTTCGTATGGAGCATTCGGTTCTTCACCAGGCATTTCTTCAAGTGCTTCTTCTGAAGATTCTTCCGTGTCAGTAGGTTCAGCTACTTCAGGTTCTGCCGGTTCTTCCTCAGGTTCGATTTCATCAACCGAAATGTCCTCATCTTCTACAGGTTTTGCTTCCTGATTGCTACCACACGCAGCCAAAAAAACAGCGAGGGCGGGTAAAAGCCACCATTTCTTCATCGACAATCACTCCTGTTCGTTTTATTTACTGTGCTAACAGTATAAAAGCTTGACCAAGATAAAGCAATTGACTCGAATTTACCGTGTTTGTTTATAAATAAATGGAAAAAATGATTAAAAACACAGCCACATTCGAAATTCTTGGAATGTGGCTGTGTTTTTTAGTTCATTTAAAATAGTAGATTTTTCACGTTCATTATACACTAGGTTGCGCATTATGTTCTTTATATTGATGTACTTCGTCGTTGCGCTTCTGTTGTATACGAAGGAATATATTATTACCTAACAGCGCTGCAATAATAAATACTGTACCAATGTAATCGAAAATGGTTAACTGATACCCTTGTATATATGAAATGACTAGTGTAGTCACTGGCACGAAATTAATAAATAGTAAACCGTTCAATGGAGATAAGATGCGTACACCAATATTCCAACCTACTAACGCAATAATGCCTGGGAATGCGATCATAAACAACATATGTGGTGTTACCACTTGCAAAGTTTCCACAGTCGGAATCGAAATATAGCCTGTCAACGTTACGAAAAATACTACTATACAAGCAGTGAATGTACCAAGTAGACAGCTCAATGTAGAATAACGTAATGCAGACCATTCACTAAAGCGATTGCCGCCCATTGTATAAATCACCCAGCCGATTACTGCAATGAAAATGAGTAGTGAAGGGACAATATCGTCGGTTGCTGTCAAGAACGTGCGTAAGTCACCTTTTGTGATCACAAGCATCACACCGACAAATGCCGTAAATACACAAGTGAGCGTGAAGCCGTGTGGTTTATGTCTACTAATCATCCAGACAATAACAATAGAAATCATCGGCATCATGGCCTCTGAAATGGACGCTACCATCGTTCCGGGTTGTCCCATTAAATCTTGACCCCAGAAAATAAAAAGATTATAGACAACGAATGCCATCGTCCCGAAGAACCAAAGAGATAAACCTCTTTTTTCAAATCGGAACGCCTGTGTTCCTTCTTTAAACCATAGTATGATGACGAGTAGAAGTGTTACCGATACATAACGGATTAATGTGAAATAAAAAGGATCAATATTTTTGAACGCGCTATTGGCAACTGGGAACATTGCACCCCATGACACACTGGCTATAAAGCACAGAAACGCTCCCCAGATAATTTTGTTTTTCAACAGACCCAACCTCCTTGAAGTACTACTTCTATTAAACACCATATTGGACATCACGTAAAACGAATAATAATGATGACTACTATCAAATTTAATGATACCATATAGATAAGAGAACTTTACTAGGAGGATATACATGGAATTTAAAGATTTAGAGATATTCCAGGTGGTCGCTGAAAAAGGAACCATCACAGCGGCAGCTAAAGAGTTACGCTATGTACAATCCAATATTACGTCTCGTATACAAAAGCTCGAAGCAGAATTAAAAACGCCATTATTTAACCGACACAACCGAGGAATGATCTTGACGCCTGAAGGGAAACGCCTTCTTATTTACAGCGAGAAGATTTTATCGCTAACAAATGAAATGAGGAAAGTGGTGCAGAATGACAAAGAACCTTCAGGAAAGCTTGAGCTAGGTTCGGTAGAAACGGTGATCAAATTGCCGATTATTCTGTCGAGATATAATAAAAAATATAAACAAGTCGATATTTCACTATTGACGGGTGTTACGGAAGGATTGCAATTTAAGGTTCTAAATCATCAACTTGATGGAGCATTTATATCAGGAGGTACGACGCATCCCGATCTAGCGGTACATGATGTGCTTGAGGAAGAGCTCGTGTTACTTTCAAGTAAACCGTTCCAATCGATTGAAGATATTAAAGATGAGCCGATCCTTTGTTTTAGAAAAGGCTGTGGTTATCGAGCTCGCTTAGAGTCATGGCTTGAAGATGAGCAATTCAAGCCGACGAAAATGATGGAATTCGGAACATTGGAGACGATTCTTGGCAGTGTAGCGGCAGGATTAGGTGTGACATTCGTTCCAAAATCAGCTGTCTCTCACTTATTAGATCAAGAATTAGTCTATAGCTATCATCTGCCGCCCAAATACAGCCAAATTAAAACGGTTTTTGTACGACGCGCAGATTCTTATTTAACACCGACCATTGCCAAATTTATAAAAGTAATTAATGAATTCAAAGAAGAAACGGAAGAGCATTTTCAAAAATCGACACAATTATGACCTGTATAGCATGTTACGTATGGTACGATATAGGGTAGTTATGATTATAGGATTAGGAGTGCTACTAGATGAACTATACGAATCAAACAACACCGCCTGCAAATTTCAAAAAACGGAATTACCGTCCGGCGATTATCGTGATCTCCATCATTCTCATCGGTGCGATAGGCATCTTGGCAGGTATGCCAGGTGTAGAGAACTTCACAGCATTCGATATTACAATCTTGCCTCTATTGAATGCCATATTTAACAGTTTCACTTTTGTTTTTCTTGTTTGTGCGTTAGTTGCGATTTTGAAGAGAAATGTCAAACTGCATGAACGTTTTATCTATGCGGCATTCGGGACAACCGCTTTATTTTTAGTGACGTATGTGACGTATCACTTTTTATCAGAGTCCACACCGTTTGGCGGTAGTGGTTTCTTGGCAGGATTCTACTACTTCATCTTGTTCTCACACATCGTGTTAGCCGCTGCGATCGTTCCCCTCGCGCTAACAAGTGTCGCAAGAGCATGGAATATGGAAATCCCGCGTCACCGAAAAATTGCTCGTTGGACGATGCCTATATGGTTATATGTTAGCTTTACAGGAGTCCTTGTGTATATATTGATTTCACCATATTATTAAGTGACCAGATAAATAGCGTAGGGCATCAGTCAAGAGATAGGAAATGACTGATGCTCTTTTTAACAATACCTTAAACTGAATAGTCAAATTTAATGGAGGAAGATGCTACAATGAAAACACCGAATTTCATGTCAGATGAATCATTTGATGAAGTGTTTAAACAAGAATCTGATCTAATCAACGAACAATTACAAAAAGAAATTCTGATTGCGATGGTCGGGGACGTCAATGCAGGGAAGTCATCTACACTGAATCGTCTTATGCAAAAAGATGTAGCAGAAGTGGGAGCGCAACCTGGGGAAACGAAAGAAGTTAAAAAGTTTTATTACACAGACAATATATTGTTTGTCGACACGCCGGGTCTTGATGATATTCATCAGGAACATTCAAATGAGACACTGAAGTTTTATAATCAAGCAGATGTGATTTTATTCTTCCTTAATGCAGCGGGTACGGTATTGTCAGATACAGAACTAAAGTCATTGAATAAGATTGCTACACTCAATAAGAAGATTATTCTCGTACTCAATAAAATAGATGCAGCCGATGATGTCACAAGTTTAGTGAACTATGTTTTGGAGCATACTGGGTTTGCTTATCCGGTTATTCCCATCTCTTCAAAGACAGGAGAGCAAATGGAATTCCTGCAAAAAGAAATTCTTCAGCAATTAAAAGACGCCAATAAAGATCTTTTACTCGCAGCAAATATGGCCGATAAATCATCCATTGCCAAACGATGGATTCTAGCAGCTGGTGCCTCAGCCGCTACGATTGGAGCAGTACCCATTCCAGGTGCTGATTTTATACCACTGACAACATTACAAGTGGGCCTTATGTTGAAGTTGTCTACATTATATGGAAAACCGATTACGAAAGATCACGCCAAAGAGTTGATCATTGCAACGATCGTAGGAAATATCGGGAAAACAGCTTTTCGACAAATCGTTAAAGTGATTCCGGGTGCAGGAATGGTCGTTGCCGCAAGTGTAGCAGGGTCTATGACAGTTGCACTAGGATATGCAGTGAAATACATGTATGAACATGACATGGAACTCACACCTGACACGTTGAAAAAAGTGTATGAAATCTATTTGAAAAAACAGAAGTAAAAAGGGGCGGAATGTATGGAGTGGTTTAACTACGCAACATTTGTGGTCGCTTTACTAGCGGGTTTGTATTCGATGGAGAGTATGAAACGGAATAAAGAATTAGAAGAACGTGTAGAAGAGTTAGAGAAGAAAAATACGGCGGAGCTGGACAAGCATCGGTTGTAGAAAGGAGAATACATGAAAAACGAATGTCCGATTTGCCAGGGGAATAATCTGTGTGGGAATTCAGTGGAGAGTGACGAACATTGCTGGTGTACAAAGAAGATTTTTACAGCAGAAGTGTTTCGCCAAATACCAGAAGAACAACTGCATAAGCAATGTATATGTGAAGCATGTTTAAACCGTATCACTAGAATAGAAAAGGCAAGCAAGAGGTCTATGAACCACTAGCTTGCCTGTTGTTTTATTCGGCTTCAAATGAACGCGTGGAAAGTTCTTTCTCGTAGATGAATAATGCATTCTTATCTTCACGGATTCGCTTCAAATACTCGATATGTCGATCAAACGTTGCTTCTTCTTCTACTTGCTCGTCAAGGAACCAGTTTAGAAATGAGATCGTTGCATGTTCTTTTTCTTCCCATGCCATATCCATGATTTGATAGAAGGATTTTGTTACTTCTTTTTCTTGTAGCAATGCCACTTCAAACGTGTGAACCAAGTTATCGAATGAAGTAGTTGGTGCGGGTGTTTCTGTAATAATTGCACGGATCCCGCGATCGTTCAAATAAGAATAGATTTTCATTGCGTGTTGACGCTCTTCTTCAACTTGCTGTAGAAAGAAATGCGCAAATCCGCTGTAATTGCGATATTCACAGTAAGATGCCATGGATAAGTAAGTTTGTGCTGCGGCGAATTCATTATTCATTTGCTCGTTCAATGCTTGTGCTAATTTTTCACTAATCATGTGGATCGCCCCTTTTCTGATAGTAATGTAACTGGCGTAATGTATGACATGTCCGCTCTCTCTAGTATACATTCAAACGACATTCTTTGCATACTAGATATTTAATTGGATACTCATTAGGGTCTACTGATATACTTAAAAGCGAAGCTAGATAAATAGTTGTACATATTAAGAAAGAAGGTCATCATTTGAAACAGTATACTATCCCTGCATTGGACGCCTCAGCAGGTGCGGAAGCAAAGGCGTATGTAGATACATTGACGAAGCCTATCGGAAGTTTAGGAAAGCTGGAAGAAATCGTGGTCACATTGGCTGAGATTCAAGGCAAGAAGAAGCCTAGCATACATCAATTAGGTGTATTAGTATTCGCAGCAGATCACGGAATTGTAGAAGAGGGAATTTCAGCATTTCCTCAACTCGTCACACGTCAGATGGTACAGAATATGGCGGTAGGCGGCGCGGCCATCAATGTCTTCAGCAGACAGCAACAAGCAGAATTTTCATTGGTTGATGTGGGTGTGATGGGAGAGCCATTTTCAGCACCTGTGAAAGACCGGAAGATTCGACAGGGGTCGGAGAACTTTTTACGTACCGAGGCGATGACTCAAGAAGAAGTAGAACGAGCGCTGGAAATTGGTTATGAAGAAGCGATGACGTTATTTGGAAAAGGTGTAGATTTCTTAGTAGTAGGGGAAGTTGGTATTGGTAATACTACGACAAGCAGTGCCGTAGTGGCGGCCATAACAGGTCTAGATCCAGCTGAACTGGTTGGTTATGGAACAGGGATATCGTCTGAACAACATCTTCATAAAATTAAAGTGGTTCGGGAAGCGCTAGCTCTTCATCAACCTGCCCCTTCAGACGGCTATGATGTACTACGTAAGGTAGGGGGGCTAGAATTGGCTGCGATGGTAGGGGCCATGCTTGCGGCTGCCTCTAAGCGCGTGCCAATCATTTTAGACGGATTTATCTCGACTGCAGCAGCCTGTGTGGCGGAAACTATAAGCCAAGGCGCAACAGGATATATGTTACTTGGTCATCAATCCATGGAACCGGGACATCAAAAGGCATTTCAATATTTAGGAAAAGACCCTATTCTGTCTTTGTCCATGCGACTAGGGGAAGGTACGGGTGCGGCAGTTGCATTTAGTATCATTCAATCGGCTATATTGATGATCAATGAAATGGCAACCTTTGAAAGTGCCGGTGTTTCCGGGAAAAATTAACCAAAAGGGAAGAATGAGCAGTGATGCCCATTCTTCCCTTTTGGTTATTCAGTTACTTTAACTGTTTCAACTGGAGTAATTAGTGTTTCCTCTTCTTCATCATCAGCGGAGTTGCTAATAATACTTGAAAGTACATGAACTCGTAAAATAATACCTTCAATTCGGTTCGTTTCATCTATCACAACGAGTGGGTATTTAGAATCTAGAACACGAGGAATAATGTCTTGTACATATTCTTCTGGAGTGGCGGTCAATACATCAGTTATCATTACTTCTTCCAATGTTTTTTTGTTTTTCACGCCTTCAATCGCACAGTCAATTGTGACTAAGCCGAGCAACTGTCGTTCACGATTTGTAATGAAGACACTAGAAATGCCGTGCTCTTCCATGTTTTTAATCGCAACATGCAAACCATCTTTACCGTTCATCACGCTTAATGGTTTTGACATGATATTCATCGCTTGTAACACTTTTGAACGGTCGATTTCACGAGTAAAGTCAATAATATAATCGTTTGCAGGCGTTTCTAATAGTTCTTCAGGTGTACCGATCTGCTCTACGTAACCATCTTTCATAACCGCCACGCGGTCACCGATACGGAATGCTTCATTGACATCATGCGTGATGAAGATGATCGTTTTTTGAAGACGTGTCTGGATATCCAGAAGTTCCATTTGCATTTCTCTTCGAATCAACGGATCAAGCGCACTAAATGGCTCGTCCATTAACAGAATATCGGGATCATTCGTCAAAGCTCGTGCAATACCTACACGCTGACGCATACCACCTGATAATTCATCAGGGTATTGATTTTCATATCCTTTCAGCCCTACTGTATCAATATGCTGTTGCGCGATATCACGACGTTCGCTTTTTGATAAACCGCGAATTTCCAGACCGTATTCAATATTTTCCATAACTGTTCTATGGCTGAATAAACCAAAGTGTTGAAAGACCATCGCAATTTTCTTCTGACGGAAAAACTTTAACTGTTCTTTATTGTAGTTGACAATATTCTCGCCATCTACATAAATCGCACCTGACGTAGGCTTGTTCAATAAGTTGAAGCAACGAATTAATGTTGATTTACCACTTCCGGATAGACCCATAATTACGAAAGTCTCACCTTCCATAATTTCCATGTTGGCGTTATAGACACCTACTGTATGTCCAGTCTTTTCAAGGATCTCCCGTTTAGTAGCTCCTTTTTCAATCATAGGAATGACTCTCTTTGGGCGAGGTCCAAAGATCTTCGTGACATTTTCTACTTTGAGTTTAACGGTCATGCTGATCTCCTCCCTGTACTTTGTAGGCGATTCGCCACTCCATTTGTTAAACGGTCAATAATAATGGCTAGGAATACGATACTAATCCCAGCTTCGAATCCTAATGAAATATTGATCTGGTTAATCGAGTATAGTACACGTTCACCCAAACCGTGAGCACCAACCATGGAACCCACAACAGCCATGGAAAGAGCCATCATCGTAGTTTGGTTGATTCCCGCCATCATAGTAGGCAATGCTTGAGGTAATTGTACTTTCACTAGCATTTGATTTCTAGAAGATCCAAATGATTCAGCTGACTCAATCACTTCAGAATCGACGTTTCGAATACCGAGTTCTGTTAATCGAATAACTGGAGGTAACGCGTAAATGATGGTTGCAATAATTGCGGGAACGTTCCCCAGAGGGAAGAAGAAGATTACAGGTATTAAGTAGACGAATGTAGGCATCGTCTGCATAGCATCCAATAGAGGACGCATGATGACAGAAAATGTTTTGCTAAATGCCATCAAAATACCGACTGGAATTCCAATTGCTAGGGACAGTACAACAGAAATTACGATAATAGCAACGGTTGTCATCGTATCCTCCCATAAATTGAAAGTACCAATCAAAAAGATAAAGGTGGCAAACATGACACCATTTAAAATGGAGTTTAAATACCAACCAAGTAGGAAAACGACAATCATGATCGCCCACCAAGGCGTAGCGAGCAAAGCTGTTTCAATCGTGCGGATTGTTGTGGAAGCAATAGTGAAGATGAAATCAAAAAGCCAGCCAAAGTTCATTGCAAGAAAATCAATAAACTTTTCCACATAATCTCCTATAGGTAGTCTAACGTTAGGGAATTCATACATAGGCAGTAAGCTAGGACGTACTAGCTTGTTCCTCTCTTTCTCTACTTTTAATAGTGGTGCAAATTAAAAAAGGGTGGAGCGGAAAGCGTCCACCCCTAAATTTGTCATATATTACAGTGCTGCTTTTACTTTCTCCGCCACATCTTCAGGCACCCATGAAGTCCAAAGTTCTTCATTTTCTTTCATGAACCACTTTGCAGTGTCTTCTGGATTCGCTTCAGTTTCACCCATATACTTTAATGCTTCTTCTGTCAATGCACTGCTAGTTTCGTAATGGCTGAAAAACTCAACTACTTCAGGAGCTTGTGTTTTCAAGTCTTTATGGACACTGATGTAGACATCATTAGGAGGGAATTCACCAGACCTATCTTGATCCCAAGCTTCTCGGTCAAATGGCTCGTCTTCTAAAAGTGTTAAATCATAAGTTGCAGTGACCCAAGTAGGTGACCAGTAATACCCTACCCATGGCTCGCCTTTTTTATATGCGCTAGCTAAGTCCGCTACGATAGAAGAGTCGGAACCTGGAGCTAAATACGTAAACTTGTCATTTAATCCGTAAGTTTCTAACTTTTCACCTAAGTGTTTACTAACGACCCAGCTAGATGGTGCACCAATGATGCGTCCTTTATCCTTGTTTTCAGGATCTTGGAATAGTTCAGGATACTTCTTTAAATCCTTTACCGTTTTTAAATCTGGAGCCATTGCTTTAATATTACGCTCTGGATCACCTTTAATAACGTACGTAGGAACATACAGGCCTTGAGAGTTATCGTCGAAGTTTGTTGAAATGGATTCAATGTCACCACTGTCGATTGCGTTTGTATACGCGTCACCCAAGTTATCAGACCAAACCTCTGTATACACTTGTAGATCACCTTGCTGTAATGCTTGGAATGTTGCAGAAGTAGTGCCATTGACTATTTCTGTGTCATAGCCGTAGCCTTCTTCTAAAATAATCTGTGCAATACTGTTATGGATACGAATACTATCCCATCCTGCATCCGCTAGTTTAATTGTGCTAATTGAATCTTTGCTGTCACTATTACCGCACGCTGTTACTAGTAGTAATGAAAAGACGGATAAAAACAACATAATCTTTCTCAAAAAATCAAACCCTTTCTTTTTATAATTTTTTCATCACGAAATGCTGTTTTTTACTTAGATCTCTTGAAATTAGTTACATGAAGTAATATGCAAGTAGTTGAAGGGATCAAGGGAAAACCACCACAATTTTCGCGGGACTATTACAAGAGTTTACAGGATAATTAAATTAATATCAATTTAATTATTTAGAAAACTATTGATTCTATGCGCTTTTAGAGATACAAATAGCTATTGTTTTTAATGAAAAAAGAAATGATATTTGATTGCTCATGGTGGGTAAACTGAGGTACTAGCCTATAAGGGGTATAGGTTCAGGCTTTGTCGAATCATAGAGGAAATGATCATATATAGTATGCTGACTGTGTATATAAAAGGAAATTTTATCGTGCGAAATGTTTGTTTATGCACTTTGGACAAATCTTTGTAACACTTTAAAAGGAATTGTCTCGATTTTTTGATTTTACTTTTAAGAAAATGATATAGTTATATGTACGAATAGAAAATATTTAGATGTAACACAAAAGGAGAACGGACTTATATGACGAAAGAAGCCCATGTTGTTTCGAGTACGACTCAAAGCCGCTCGGCGTCTGCCTTCTTCTCGGATATTAAATCATTAGTTAAAGGACCTGTACTGATCGCGAATATTTTTCCGGTTTTTACGGGGTTTTGGTTGGCATTATATTTTTCAGGCATGACACTTTCAGGTAACTGGGGTGTGTTTTTGCTAACCATGATAGGTAGCACTTTTCTTGTTGCGGGTGCACTTGTAATGAATAACTGGTTTGATTCTGATATTGATACGGTGATGGAGAGAACAAAAAAACGTCCGACTGTGACAGGAAGTTTTGCTTTGAAAACCGTGTTGAAAATCGGTTTGATATTGTCGGGAATTGGCATGTTATTATTATTATTCACTACATTAGAAGCGGCGATTTATGCATTTATCGGATGGTTTACGTATGTAATACCCTATACGATGTGGTCTAAACGTAAATATACATTAAATACAGTCATTGGTAGTGTGTCGGGAGCAGTTACTCCCCTTATAGGTTGGGCAGCTATCATGTCAGCGAATCATATTGTACCTATTGTTTTAGTCGCTATACTATTCATTTGGCAAATGCCTCATACATTTGCAATTGCTATGAAAAAGTACGAAGATTATAGTGCAGCTAACGTAGCGATGTTGCCCGTCGTTTATGGCTTTACTATCACAAAACGACAAATGCTTGTGTATGTATTGTGTTTATTGCCGTTACCATTTTTATTAACGATGTTCGGTACAACGTTCATAATCATTGCGACATTGATGAACCTTGGATACATTGCGGCTAGTATCTATGGTTTTTATGCAAAAGATGATTATAAGTGGGCTAACTTCATGTTCCTATATTCTGTCAATTATATGACGCTATTATTCGGCATGATGATCCTTTGGACTTTTTAACCGATACGAAAAGACTTCCTTTCACACGATGTGAAAGAGAAGTCTTTTTTGTGTTAGAATTATTGAGAAGTTTGAAAAAACAGGAATTAGTAATTCAATATATTACAATGAATAATGGATTTTAGGAGGCATTCTGATGAATGAGCAAGTACAATTATTGAAGCCCAAACTAGATGAAGTGTTTGCACATTTACACAGTCACCCCGAAGTTAGTTGGAAGGAAACGGAAACGACAACCTACTTGAAAGAATTTCTTGAACGTGAAGGATTTCAAGTGAATTTATTCGACGGCATAACAGGTTTATCTGTGACAATCGGTGAAGGTAAACCGGTAGTCGGGTTACGCGTGGATATCGATGCATTATGGCAGGAAGTGGATGGCGTTTATCAAGCGAATCATTCATGCGGACATGATGGACATATGACAATGGGAATTGGTGCCTTGCTTATGGCGAAAAAGCGTGGAATTCCTCAACAAGGAACATTGAAAGTATTCTTCCAGCCAGCAGAAGAGAAGGGTGAAGGCGCGTTAGCTGTTCTTGAACAAGGAATAATTGATGATATCGATTACTTATTTGGTGTTCATGTACGGGCAGCAGATGAAATGGCGGACGGTTGTTCGGCTGCTTCACTGCGACACGGGGCGGCAAAAATGATTAGTGGAACGATAAAAGGAACGGAAGCACATGGCGCAAGACCACATCAAGGAAAAAATGCAATTGAGGTCGGTGCCTCGTTAGTGGGAGGCTTGCAGTCCATTCATTGTAATCCGATGGTTTCTCATACCGCAAAGATGACGATGTTCCAAGCGGGAGGCGAATCCGCCAACATTATTCCAGGAAACGCGAAATTCAGTTTGGATTTACGTGCCCAAGAAAATGATGTCATGAATGAATTATATGAACAAGTAGAACGTGTAATTCAAGCGGTAGAAAGGCAGTACGATGTAGAAATCAACTATAAAGTTATGGCGGAAATGGTTGCGGCGGAAGTAGATGCCGAGGCAGAAGATCTCATGCATCAGGCGATAGTTAAAGTCATTGGCAAAGAACAGGCTACACGTACCGTTGTTACACCAGGAGGAGAAGATTTTCATTTTTATTCTGTCCGACGACCGAATGTCAAAAGTACAATGCTTGGATTGGGGTGTGGCTTAACACCAGGACTTCACCATCCAAATATGACGTTTAATCAAGATGCGTTGGCAACGGGAGTCGAAATTTTGACAACTGCCATCGAGTTAACATTCCAATCTAAAAACTAGAAGGTGACAGTATGAAAAAGGATATAACAGTCAGAAAAGTGGCAGCGATCGAAGACATTCATGCCGTGCAAGAGCTTGAGAAACGAATTTGGGGAATGGAACCAATCCCTGTTCATCAGACGATTACGGCAGTCAAAAATGGTGGCTTAATTGTCGGAGCATTTTTAGAAAATCGTTTGATCGGCTATTCCTATAGCTTTGCAGGATATTCAGAAGGAAAAGTATATCTATGCTCTCACATGCTAGCGGTAGATGAAGAATTTCAAATGATGGGTATTGGTAAACTTTTAAAGGAAGAACAACTTCGTCTGGCACGGGAAATGGGCTATCAATTGATCGTTTGGACATTCGATCCACTCGAAAGTCGCAACGCCTACTTGAATACTGCCAAGTTATATGGCGTGTGTTATGACTATATAGTCAATTGCTATGGGAATATGAATGATGGGTTAAACAAAGGCTTGCCGACTGATCGTTTTCAAGTAGCCTGGTGGATTGATAGCCCGCGTGTATTGGAAAAATGGCAACCAGATCTTACATATAGTCGTCCTTTTCGAATTCATTCGGACGAAGAGATGTATCCCGTCATACTTTTACCAGAAACTAGTGAATGGCTACAGTTAGAAGCAATAGAAGTACCAGTGCCTAAACATATTCAACTGATAAAACAACAAAATCCGCAATTAGCCTATGAATGGCGAATGAAGACGAGAAAAATATTTCAGCAATTGAGTGGCGAAGGATTTGCTTTGATCGATGTATGCAGGACAGAGGAACCTGTTCAGTATTATCGTTTCTGCAAGCGATCCATGATTCCGTTGCAAAATCAAAGGAGTTTATCCAATGAAAATTAAGTCAATAACACTTCGTAGAATGAACATGACCATGAAACATCCATTTACTACAAGTTTCGGGACGATTCAGCAGAAAGACTTTTTGTTAGCAACCGTCACAGACGCGGACGGTCATGAAGGATGGGGGGAGTCTGTTGCATTTACGGCCCCTTGGTATAGCGAAGAAACAACAGAAACGACAATTCATATGCTGCGTGATTTCTTGATACCTGCAGTACTTGGTAAAACTATTACACACCCTGACGAGGTAAGTGGTTTGTTTAGTCATATCCGCAAAAACAATATGGCTAAGGCGACAATTGAAGGAGCGGTATGGGATGTGTATGCCAAGCATCACCATATGACACTTGCTGCTGCACTCGGAGGGCAACGTCAACGTATTGAAGTTGGTATCAGTATTGGAATTGAAGAACATGTTGAGGATTTATTGGCGAATATTACAAGCTTTATAGATGAAGGATATAAGCGTATTAAAGTAAAAATCAAACCTGGATACGACGTGGAAGTAATCCGCGCTATTCGGGAAATCTATCCAGATGTACCATTAATGGCGGATGCGAACTCTGCTTATACGTTAGATGATGTGGAGTTGTTGAAAGAACTCGATCAATTTAACTTGATGATGATTGAACAACCACTTGCTTCTGACGATATTATCGATCACGCAACACTACAAAAGCAAATTACGACACCGATCTGTCTAGATGAGAGCATTCATTCGTTGGAAGATACGCGCAAAGCTATCGAACTGGGTAGTTGTAAAATTATCAACGTGAAAATTGGTAGAGTAGGTGGTCTGTCAGAAGCAAAAAAAATTCATGATTATTGTGCGACAAAAGGCATTGATGTATGGTGTGGCGGCATGCTGGAATCAGGTATTGGCCGCGCGCAAAATGTAGCGTTGACAACATTGCCTAATTTCACACTTCCTGGCGACACGGCAGGATCTTCACGTTACTGGGAACAAGATATTATTACGCCAGAAGTAGTAACTAACGAAGGGTATATTACGGTTCCGACAGAAGATGGAATCGGATATGCTCCTAACATGGAAGCGATTGAAAAGTTCACTGTAGACAAATGGGTATTTTCAGCTGAATAATTATTCAGCGGTTGTTATTTAGCCACCACATGTGCTAGACTCTTAATTAATCGAATATGTTTCCTTCGGGGCAGGGCGTAATTCCCTACCGACGGTGATGAGCTAACAAGCTCTTAGTCCGTGACCCGGATGCTTTATATAAAGCAGAAGGTGGATTTGGTGAAACTCCAAAGCCGACAGTTAAAGTCTGGATGAGAGAAGGAACAGTGCGTATATACTACATGTAATGATTTTTTCATTGCTGTTTATAACGTTTATTTAGTCATGGTTACAAGCCCCGCATAATATGTTGCGGGGCTTTTTGCGTGTAGAATTGTCACTAGAGGAATACCGTAAGCTGGAGTGTTGCTCGATGAATCAGAATTATATGGAAATGGCTTTGCAACTTGCAGAAAATGTGGCAGGTCAAACCTCTCCTAATCCACCAGTAGGTGCGGTCGTCGTAAAAGAAGGCCGAATTATTGGGATGGGTGCACATTTACAAGCGGGAGAGCGCCATGCGGAACGCGTCGCATTGGACATGGCGGGAGCCAAAGCAACGGATGCTGATTTGTATGTAACATTGGAACCTTGTTCACACACCGGTAAAACTTCGCCTTGTGCAGATTCCGTTATTCAAGCGGGTATCAAGCGTGTCTTCGTCGCGATAACGGATCCGAATCCGCTAGTAGCAGGTAAAGGCATTGCGAAACTTCGTGAAGCAGGAGTAGAAGTAACCGAAGTGGTTTCCGATGAACGCGCGAAAAAACTATATGAACCATTTTTTCATTTTATCAAAAATAAAACACCTCATGTGACAATGAAAACAGCTATGACGATAGACGGTAAGATTGCGACTTCAAATGGAGACAGCAAATGGGTGACGAGTGAGCAGGCGCGACTCGATGTCCATCAACTTCGCCATACGCAAGATGCAATTTTAGTAGGTGTGCAAACGCTTCTTCATGATAATCCTCTTCTCACCACCAGACTGCCCCTAGGTGGACAACATCCTATTCGAGTTATTTTAGATACATCATTACGAACACCGGAATCTAGCCAGGTCATTCAAAACACAGAAGCGCCGACATGGATTTTTTGCGGAAAATATGCAGAATTATCACGCGAAAAGTTACTCAAGAAGCCGCATGTCCAGATTGTCCGGATGCAGAAACCCCAGTTGATTGTAGAAGATATTCTACTAGAGCTAGGAAGACGTGGTGTCATGACGTTGCTTGTAGAAGGTGGAGCGGCTATTAATGCTTCATTTGTGAAAGCGCGCGCAGTGCAGAAAGTCATTTGCTATGTAGCGCCCAAATTACTTGGTGGGATTGGATCATTGACACCAATTGGGGGACTTGATCCTCGATTGATGAATGAAGCGTTTCCGTTAACCTTTAAAAGTGTGGAGATGATCGGTCCAGACATTAAAATCATAGCTGTACCGAAAGAGAGTGATTGAACAATGTTTACAGGAATAATAGAAGAGATTGGTTCCGTTGAACACATACAATCTGGTGCTCAATCTATGACACTTACGATTGCTGCATCGCTTGTATTGACAGATGTGCGAGTTGGAGACAGCATCGCGGTCAACGGTGTCTGTTTAACGGTGAAGAGCTTCTGCAAAACACGATTTGAAGCAGATGTCATGCCTGAAACTGTATCCTCCACATCACTACGGCAATTAGCGATGGGAAGTTCTGTGAATCTGGAACGGGCACTCGCAGCAAATGGCAGATTAGGTGGACATTTTGTCACGGGACACGTAGACGGAATAGCCACAATCCGTGACAAGCGAACAGTGGATAATGCATTATATATACGCTTGTCCTTACCGCAAGGATATAGTCCCTATTTATTACATAAGGGCTCGATCGCGTTGGATGGTACTTCATTGACGATTTTTGAAGTGATAGATACGGATATTACGATTTCGTTGATTCCGCATTCACAGGAAATGACAGTCATTGCGAAAAAGCAAATAGGGGATATAGTCAACTTCGAATGCGATATGCTCGCTAAATATGTTGAGAATATGTTGCAAAAAAGACAGGATGCTGGTTCGAGAATGTCAAAAGATTTTTTACAACAACATGGATTTATGTGAAGGAGTGAATAAGGATGTTTCATACAATCGAAGAAGCATTAGAAGATTTACGACAGGGTAAAGTCGTTATCGTTGTGGATGATGAAGATCGAGAGAATGAAGGGGATTTTGTAGCACTGGCTGACCAAATTACGCCTGAAATCATCAACTTCATGGCAACGAAAGGTCGAGGCTTGATTTGTGTACCGATAACAGAACAGAAAGCAGTACAACTAGGCTTACAGATGATGACTGACAATAATACAGATTCACATGGTACTGCGTTCACGATCAGTGTCGATCATTGCTCTACACATACTGGAATTAGTGCATTTGAACGTGCAGATACCATTGTAAAAATGATGGAACCTCATGCAACAGCAGGTGAATTCAAACGTCCTGGGCATATATTCCCGCTCGTAGCGAAATCAGGTGGTGTGCTGGAACGTACGGGACATACTGAAGCTGCAGTAGATTTGGCGCGACTGGCGGGCAGCGCATCTGCAGGCGTTATTTGTGAAATCATGAATGATGACGGAACGATGGCGCGTGTGCCGGAGCTACGTCAGATGGCTGAAGAACTAGATTTGAAACTAATCACCATTCAAGACCTCATTCATTACCGTCTACAGCAAGAGCGATTAGTCATACGTGAAGCAGAAATCAAGCTACCGACGGACTATGGCGAGTTCTGCATGGTCGGCTATACCGAGACTATGACGGGCAAAGAACATGTTGCATTAGTAAAAGGTGATGTGACGACAGCCGAACCGGTCTTAGTGAGAGTTCATTCGGAATGCTTAACAGGCGATGTCTTTGGGTCGTGCCGTTGTGACTGTGGCCCGCAACTGCAAGCAGCTCTCTCTCAAATAGAAGAAGAAGGGCGCGGTGTATTGTTATATATGCGTCAAGAGGGCAGGGGGATAGGCTTGATCAATAAACTAAAAGCCTATGAACTGCAAGAACAAGGCTATGATACGGTAGAAGCGAATGAAAAACTAGGATTTGCAGCGGATTTACGTGATTACGGTATCGGCGCACAAATTCTTCGGGAACTCGGCATTACGCAAATGCGTTTGCTGACGAATAATCCAAAGAAAATCGCTGGCTTAAAAGGATATGAACTAGAAGTGGTGGAACGCGTTCCAATCCAGCTGCCATTCAATAAGGCGAATGAAAAGTACTTACACACAAAAGCGGAAAAACTAGGTCATTTATTAACTTTATGAGGAGAGATGAAAAGTGGGTAATTTATTCGAAGGACATTTAGTGGGTACAGGTTTAAAAGTGGGGATCGTCGTTGGACGGTTCAACGAGTTTATCACAGGGAAGTTACTTTCAGGTGCACAAGACGCGTTCAAACGTCATGGCGTAGAAGAAGCGGATGTAGACATAGCATGGGTTCCAGGTGCATTTGAAATCTCGTTGATCGCAAAGAAAATGGCGGATTCAAAAAAGTATGATGCGGTTATTACGCTTGGCACGGTCATCCGCGGGGCAACTCCTCATTTTGACTTTGTTTGTAATGAAGTGGCAAAAGGGGTTTCCCAAGCAAGCTTGCAATCAGGTATTCCAGTGATCTTCGGTGTGCTAACGACGGATACGATTGAACAATCGATCGAACGTGCGGGGACTAAGGCTGGTAACAAAGGCTGGGACGCAGCGGTTTCCGCTATTGAGATGGCGAACCTAACGAAGCAGTTTGATTAATTAATAAATATAGATAAAAAAGGATGTCCCAGAAGCTACTTCATGGGATATCCTTTTTGTAATGTCTAATTCAAATCCAAATGCTGGAGCATAAAATCTCTCGTAAGTGCCTATGCAAACTACTTTATATCTAACTCCATGCGAACAAAAGACAGTCCTAGAAATCTACACAATTTCTAGGACTGTCTTAAATTCATTATTTCACTGCTACTACGCCTAACTTTTCTCGTGCTTGTACAGTAGCGATCACCATGTTCTTTAATGCTGCAACTGTCTCTTCACGCTTTCTTGTCTTCAAGCCACAATCCGGATTAATCCAGAACTGGTTAGGTTCGAGTACTTCAAGCCCTTTGTTGATAATCTCTGTCATCTCTTCGACTGCAGGGACGCGTGGACTATGGATATCATAAACGCCTAGACCGATTCCTTTGTCGTAATGGTACTCATTGAAAGCCTCAACCAAATCGCCGTGACTACGAGAAGTCTCAATAGAAATGACGTCTGCATCGAGTGCGCTAATCGCTTCGATAAAGTCATTGAAATCACAATAGCACATATGCGTATGAATTTGCGTCGTATCTTCCACTGAAGCAGTAGATACGCGGAATGCATTGACGGCCCAATCTAAATAGTGTTTCCACTCAGATCTCTTTAAAGGAAGACCTTCGCGAAGTGCCGGCTCGTCAACTTGGATCATATGAATGCCAGCTGCTTCAAGCGCTTCAATTTCCTTACGCAAAGCGAGTGCAATTTGGTTTGTTACTTCTTCTCTCGACAAGTCGTCACGAACGAATGACCAGTTTAAAATAGTGACAGGACCCGTGAGCATTCCTTTTACTTCATGATCTGTAAGGGATTTCGCATAAACAGATTCTTCCACAGTCATAGGTTTAGTGAATGCAACGTCTCCGAAGATGATTGGAGGCTTAACACAACGTGAACCGTAGGATTGTACCCATGCTTTTTCAGTAAAGACAAAACCATCAAGCTTTTCACCGAAATATTCCACCATGTCTGTACGTTCGAATTCGCCATGTACCAAGACATCAAGACCCAAGTCTTCTTGAATATCGATCCATTCTTTAATTTCAGCATGAACGAAATCTTTGTATTGTTGATTCGTAATTTCACCTTTTCTCCATTTATTCCGTGTAGCCCGAACTTCTGGCGTTTGTGGGAAACTACCGATTGTTGTAGTAGGAAGGAGTGGCAATTGGAATTTTTCTTGTTGCTTCACTTTGCGCTCCGCAAATGGGAGATTGCGCTTACTGTCAGAAAGTAGGCTTCCAGAAGTCGCTTCACGTACCTCTTTATTATTGCGAGCAGGAAGGGCATTAAATGCAGTCAATGCTGCTTCGCTGTCTTCAAATACTTTAGTGAATTTCTCTTTTCCATATTTTAGAGCTGTTTGAATCGTCCTGACTTCTTCCAGCTTCTCGTCGGCAAATGCTAAAGCGTTCAAGATTGTTTGATCTAGTTTCTGTTCCGAGCGAGTCGTGACAGGTGAGTGGAGCAAACTACATGAAGGTTGAATCCACAATTTATCGGGTGAAACTTGCTGTTGGATGGTTTCGGCCAATGTAAGCTTTTTCTGTAAATTGGAACGCCATACGTTGCGTCCATCTACAATCCCTGCTGCAAGTACTTTGTCTGTTGGGAAACCATGTTGCGTCAGATGATCTAAGTTTTTCTCGCGTCCGTGGACGAAATCGAGTCCGATCGCTGAAACGGGTAACGCAATCGTTTCCGTGTAATGTTCCACTGCATCAAAATATGTCTGTAGAACAATATGCAGACCACTCAGATTTTTCGTTAATTGTGAATAAATTTCTGTAACAGTTTTCATTTCATCTGAGCTAATAGATGTACATAGAATTGGCTCATCGATTTGAACCCATTGAACGCCTTCGTCTTGTAATTCCTGTAGTACCCTTTGATAGAGTGGGATCAATTGCAGGATAATAGACGGCACATCATGATCTTCAAACCCTTTGGATAACTTGAGTAATGTATAGGGGCCAAGTAGAACAGGTTTACCTTCAATACCCAGTTCTTTCTTCGTTTCACGATAAGCAGTTAGCGGTTTATTTTCAGTTAACTGAAAACGCTGGCCTTCGTATTCGGGCACGATGTAGTGATAGTTCGTATTGAACCATTTCGTCATTTCGGAAGCTACCGCCTCATCATTACCGCGAGCCATGGAAAAGTATGTGGAAGTGGAAACTTGTCCACCTTTCCAGTTAAATCGTGAAGGGATGATTCCGAACATTGCAGACGTATCAAGTACCCGATCATACAATGTAAAATCGCCTACAGCAATCAAATCAATTCCAGCATCTTGCTGTTTCTTCAAGTTCGCCAAGCGGATCTCTTTCGTCGTTTTCAGAAGATCGTCTTCTGAAATCTTCTTTGACCAAAATGCTTCGAGTGCACGTTTCCACTCACGATTCTCACCTATGACGGGATAGCCCGCTATACTGCTTTTTACCATCGATACATTCCCCCTTGATTTTTTGTAATAAAAAAACATCTCTAGGGGAGATGTTAGAAAAGCGAGTGCATATAAAATAACATGCTAAAAACAGCATGTGTTTATAGACTACGTCTGTCTAACACTTCCCTATTCATCGTAGGATTAAGCGTTATGAAAAATAGGCAGGTATCTGGCTGGACGCATTGGCGTCTTCACAGTGGCGGGACCGCTCCAAGAAAAGGATTCCCCTTTAAGAAATGAAAATATTTTCATTCCACCTACTTTTCAAACTATTCAATTCAGATGATTGTCTCTAAAGCTATCACATGCGAAATAGTGTGTCAACTTGCTATCTAAATTTACAGGTGGGGCTCCTTAAAGTACAACTAGCGAAGAGAAGTGATGAAATAGTATAAAATCTTTACTGTTATATAACTGTTGTAAAAAAATTGACTCAGACGTAATTCACCGTGATGTGAAAATTTTCACAATTCAGTTGAAAGTCAACTAGACTTTAGGTATGATAGGTACTAACACGTCTTCAAGTGAAGAAATCACTCGTTTGTTATGTGTCGATTATGAATTGACAGGCTATGGGGTGTTGCCGAATAATGGACGATGATAGGTGTTCATCGCTATATGTTATACAACAGAATAGCGCAAAAAATTATTAAGGGGTGGCTTATATCCATGACAAACTATGAAAAAGTAGGTAAATTGCAAGTCGCAACAGAACTATACAACTTCGTAAACGAAGAGGTTCTTCCGGACTTAGAAATCCAACAAGATCAATTTTGGACAAACTTTGATTCGCTCATTCATGAACTTGCTCCTGAAAACAAAGCGCTATTAGAAAAACGTGATGAATTGCAAAAGGCCATTAATGAATGGCATCAAAATAATAAAGGCGAACTTGATTTCGCTAAATATAAAGAATTCCTAGAAGAAATTGGCTACTTAGAGCCTGTACCTGAGGATTTTAAAGTAACAACAGCAAATGTTGACGATGAAGTCGCAAACCAAGCGGGTTCTCAATTGGTAGTTCCCATCGATAATGCTCGCTATGCATTAAATGCCGCGAATGCACGATGGGGTAGTCTATACGACGCACTTTACGGATCGGATGTTATTAGTAATGAAGCGGGTGCCGAAGCTGGAGTTCAATACAATCCGATTCGCGGGCAGAAAGTAATTGATTTCGCGAAGAAATTGTTAGATCAAGCAGCACCTTTAGCTAAAGGTTCTCATGCGGAAGTGACAGCTTATAAAATTGCAGAAGGTAAACTTCAAATGACGCTTGAAAGCGATCGCACGACTCGCTTGCAAGATGAATCCAAGTTCGTTGGATATAATGGACCTGAAGAGGCGCCGACTGCCGTTTTGTTAGTGAACAATGGATTGCATATTGAAATCGCTATCGATCGTAATGATCCAATCGGTAAAAGTGATAAAGCGGGTGTGAAAGATCTTGTACTCGAAGCGGCACTCTCTACGCTGATGGACTGTGAAGACTCTATTGCTGCAGTAGATGCTGAAGATAAAGTTGGCGTCTACCGTAACTGGCTTGGTCTAATGAAAGGCGACTTGGAATCAACGTTCAAGCGCGGAAGTAAAACAGTTACAAGAAAATTGAATGCTGATCGAACGTATACGAGTGGAGATGGACAAAAGCTGACATTACGTGGTCGTTCATTGATGTTCGTACGAAACGTAGGTCATTTAATGACTAATAATGCGATCCTAGACGAAAATGGTAATGAAGTACCTGAAGGAATCTTAGACGGTGTTCTTACATCCTTGATTGCTACACATAATTTTAAAGAAAACGCAGAGTTTAAAAACTCCCTTCATAATTCTATTTACATCGTGAAACCAAAAATGCATAGTCCAGCTGAGGCAGCGTTTGCGAACAAACTATTTGATCGTATTGAAGATCTACTAGGTGTTGAGCGAAACACAATCAAAATCGGAGTTATGGACGAAGAGCGCAGAATGTCACTGAATTTGAAATCTGCAATCCATGAAGTGAAAGAGCGTATTGCATTTATCAACACTGGATTCCTCGACCGTACAGGCGACGAAATCCATACATCTATGGAAGCAGGTCCAGTTATTCGCAAAGCAGATATGAAAACGTCTAACTGGTTATCCTCCTATGAGTCTGCAAACGTAGCAGTAGGAATCGGAGCGGGTCTGCCTGGACATGCACAAATTGGTAAAGGCATGTGGGCTATGCCTGACTTAATGGCTGCAATGCTTGAACAGAAAATTGCTCATCCGAAAGCGGGAGCGAGTACTGCATGGGTTCCATCACCAACAGCTGCAATTATACATGCATTGCATTACCATGAAGTAAATGTTAAAGATGTACAAGCCGGGATTGACAGTTCAATCGATTACCGCGATGGTATTTTGGACGTTCCATTAGCACCTAATGCGGATTGGTCTGCTGAGGAAGTGCAATCGGAACTTGATAACAACGCGCAAGGTATTTTGGGCTATGTAGTTCGTTGGATTGACCAAGGTGTAGGGTGTTCAACGGTTCCTGATATTAACGACGTCGGATTAATGGAAGACCGTGCAACATTACGTATTTCAAGTCAACATATTGCGAACTGGTTACGTCATGGCGTTTGTACGAAAGAACAAGTACAAGAAACTTTAGAGCGTATGGCGAAAGTAGTAGATCAGCAGAACGCAGATGATGAATTGTATCAGCCGATGGCACCGAACTATAATGATTCCGTCGCATTCCAAGCGGCGTCTGACCTAATATTTAAAGGGGCAGAACAGCCAAGTGGATATACAGAGCCGATCTTGCATGCTCGTCGTATTGAAGCGAAAGCAAAAGCAAAACAAAAAGCGACAGTTCAAAACTAATATCCACTCCAAACCGTCACTCTTTCACTACCAGAAGAGTGACGGTTTTTTACTCACTTAATTAGAGGTGCCACTTTTCAAATAAATCTGTAAACATGCTATACTAGCGACAATGATGAAAGGGGATGAATAAAGTATGTTACAAACCAATCAAACGGTTTTCGTATTAGTCGATGTACAAGGGAAACTTGCACAGATCGTTAATGAAAGTAAGGAATTACATGATAACTTGGAAAAACTGATTAAGGGATTACAAATTTTAGATATTCCTATTTTATGGCTTGAACAATACCCTGATGGTCTAGGGCCAACTTCTGAATCGTTATCGAACTTGCTTGAAAAACAACAACCTATTGCGAAAATGACGTTTAGCGCAATGGGCAACGAGGAATTTGTTAAACAACTGAATGACTTGGATAGGAAGCAAGTAGTACTTGCAGGAATTGAAACGCATATTTGCGTTTATATGACAGCGGCTGATCTTGTGAAGCAAGGCTATGAAGTAGAAGTGGTAGTGGATGCAGTCTCTTCTAGAACAGAAGCTACTAAAATAATCGGCTTACAAAAGATGAAACAACTTGGTGTTTCAGTTACTTGCGTGGAAACAGCTTTGTATGAGTTGCTTGGTGAAGCGGGAACAGATAAATTTAAGCGAGTTTTGAAAGTAATCAAATAGCAAAAAAAGCGAAGTGCCTGTTTTATGGCATTTCGCTTTTTGCTATTCCCATTGTTCTCGTTGCAAATCTTCCGCAATGAGTTGTAAGTCATCCGCGGTGATCGATACTAATTCATAGTTGGTTGTTTCAGCTAGTTGTGCTGCCATTTTCTTAAGGAATTTCGGTGAACCTTCATTTTCCTCGTCGTATACTAGTAACAAAGCATCTGAATTTCGAAGTAGAAACTTATTCTTCTCTACAAATTGCCAAGGTGCTTCATACGGTTTGTTGGTCAGACTCACTGAATAATCTGCGAGTGATAGGATTTGTTCATAAGTCTCTTGTTTTAGTTCATTCCACTTCGACTGTTGATCAAGAAATGGAGTAATAACCGCGTATTGTAAATGGGGGTAGTCTTCTTGCAAATCCCATACGCATTCAATAACCCACGTTTCCACTCCGAGCTGTCCACTGACGATCACCCATTCGAGTCCTTGATCTAGAAGCGCTAATAATTGGTCTGTTAACGCTTTTTTTATGATAGGAATACCTTGATGATCTTCATTGAAAATTCCTAATTCATGGGCTTTATAACCACTCACGAGTAGACGTTTAATCATTGTTGTCCACTAATTGCTGCTTGTGCGAGCTTTGTAATCGTCATATCATCCATCGGTGGATTGTGAAGACCAGCTCGTACATCGCGGTAATATCGCTGAAGAGGATTGGACATTTCCAAGCTTTTGGCACCTACAATACGCATTGCCAAGTTCACAATTTCGATCGCGCTATTCGTTACAATCGACTTCGCTACCCCCAGTTCATTTTGTAAATGAACACGACGAGCAGGGTCATCGTAAATTCTTGCAATATCATAAAGTAAATGACGTGCTTTAATTAGCTCTAAATCCATCTTCCCAATTTGTGTTTGGATATTGAAGAGGGAAGCAATGGGTTCATTAAGGCTGTTTGGCTGATAAGTTGCTGCAAAGTGTACCGCATAATCACGTGCGGCTTGGGCAATTCCCATGTAACATGCAGGAATATGAAGAAGCCAGCCGTTTTGGTTGTTGCCGCGAGGTGCATCATTCACTTCTACTAACTGATCATCTGTCGCTTCCACTTGATCTAGTACGAGCGTCTGGCTTTCGGTACCGCGCATTGAAATCACATGCCACGTATCTTTAATAGAAAGGCCGTTTGTGTCACTTGGCAACAAGAAAAACCCTGTTTTCTGCTTTTCTTCGATCCAAACAGAAACGAGGATATGAGTAAGAGCAGGCGCCATAGTCGTAAACGTCTTTTCGCCTGAAATGACCCAGCCATTCTCAATGCGAACAGCAGTCGTTTGTGGTCGACCACCGCGTGTAGGGCTACCAGTTTGGGCTTCAGTAACGGAACGATTAACAAGTGCGCCTTGTTGAACCGCTTCACTAAACTGGGCTAATTGTTCTTCCGTCCATTTACGATTCTCATACAGTTCACCAATGACTCCTTGATGCCAACCAATGGCAAGAGCGGTAGCACTATCAAAACGAGCGATGGTCTCCTGTAAGAGCACCATGTCCGTCACTGTGATCCCCTCACCTCCAAACTCTTTAGGTAGAGTTAACGTCGTATAACCCATTTCTATGAGTTTTTCTATATTCTCTTGTGGGAATTTTGAGAGCTCATCAGATTGCTCTGAAAAGCTGCTGAAAAACGGACCTGCCTCAGTCAATTCATTGACCCATCGGCGTTGAAAGTCCGTTGTAATAAAAAGTTCTGTTGACACGAGTAACACGTCCTAACTGCTTCAGTCTTGTACTGCTATTAGCTACTAATATAGTGTGAATTTATGTAGAAATACAAAATTACCTTGAGTACATCTCTCAAGAGTCATGAAATTCTAGTATACTAGAAAAACAAAATAAATGCCATTCTGACGAAAGAAAAATTTTTATGTCATACTATGTAAAATTTTTACTGAGTAATCAATGAAATAATAGAGCATTTCACATCTACTGGATAAGGTTTGAATTGGGTCAAAAAAGCATAGTTGAAATAGATTTAAATCGTATAAAACAGAAACTTTAGTCCTGTTACTTGCGTTTTTTAATAGGTGTATAAAGTTATTTGAAATATACGCTTTCAGCACCATGGTAGTTCTAAATGATTACAAAAGACAATAATGAATAAAAAATAACAAATTAATATGTTAAATGCTTTATTTTATCATAAATTCTGAATATATCTATGCGAATAGGAATAGTGTGGGGTATAATTGGCAACGTGTACCAAATATATGCGTATATTGATAATTGAATAGAGGAGAATGAGAGAAATGAAGTTTACAGTGGGAAAAAAGTTATGGATTGGATTTATGAGTCTGGTCGTCATTATCATTGTAATTGGTTTAATAGGGTTCCTAGCGCTGAAGAATATTAACGAAAAATATTCGTTTTTAATTGATGATCGGATGTATAAAGTTATTTTGCTGGAAGAACTGCAGAGCGATCAACATAATTTAGCGGAAAACATTAGAGGGTTTATGTTATATGATTCAGAAACGTACATAAAAGAGTTAGGAGAAATTCAATCTCGTAGAGACGAACGTTTAAATAAATTGGAACAAATTATAAAAGTCAATACGATGCGGACTAAGTTGGAGTCTGCTCGGGAAGCGAGTGTAGAATACGACAAGGTACTACTTTCTATTATAGAAGAGAAACGTGCAGGGAATGACGATCAAGCGTATGTGATAGGAACGAATGGGGCAAGTTATCAACAAACGATTTCCGATAATATTAATCAAATGATTGATTACCAGGGACAAATGCAAGATGAGTTAAAAAAGGAAGTGGCGAGTTATACAAGTAGCGCTACGTTGTTAATGACCATCCTAATCGCAGTAGGAGTTATTGCTAGTGTATTGATTACTACAATTATTAGTCGCTTGATTAGCCGTCCGGTTGGCCAAATGACGAATGCGCTAGCTGAAGTATCGGGAGGGAACTTTGCCATTGAAGAAGTGAAGATTAAAAATAATGACGAAATCGGCGATATGTCTATTACGCTTAATGAAATGGTTGCTGATTTACGAGGCATTATCGATCGAGCGAAAAATTCTGCTTTACATTTGGCAGCACAGTCGGAGGAATTATCCGCCAGTTCGGAAGAGAGTTTAGCTGCTTCTGAAATGGTAGCAGAAATTACGGAAAAGAACTTACAGACGAGTGAGATGCAGACGGATATCGTCAAACAGGCTACTACCTCAATGGAAGAAATGGTAACGGCTATTGACGTTATCACACAGGATAATGAGGAAATGTTGAATTCCTCAGAAGACGTAGCGCGGTTGGTGAAAGAAGGTTCTGCTTTAATGGGAGAAACGACTGATCAGATGACCAATATTAGTGAGACGATTGGTAATTCCATGGAAACTATCCATGAAATGTCCAAACACACGGAAAGTATTCGTGGCGTTACATCCATAATTGCGGCAATTGCCGAGCAAACGAATTTACTTGCACTCAATGCTGCGATTGAAGCAGCTCGTGCAGGAGAGCATGGTAAAGGCTTTGCTGTTGTAGCTGAAGAAGTGCGGAATTTGGCAGAACAATCCAAGCAGTCTACACAAGAAATCGGTCGAATGATTGATACGATTATTCATGATGTAGAAACAGTAGTAACGAGCACGGATGAAGGTAGAAAACGTGTGGCGGAAGGTTTAGCATCAACAGAGAAAACAAATGCCATTTTCAGAGATATCGAGCACGCAACGTCGGACGTCAGTGAAAAAGTCTCTACAGTATCAGCAGCAATCGAACAGATTCGTGCGATGACAGATGAAGTGGCAGGTGGAGCTAAACGAGTAGAAGAGTTGGCTATTCAAGCGGCAGCCGAAGCTCAATCTACTAGTGCGGCAACAGAAGAACAGTTAGCGGCTAATGAGGAAATCACGTCCAGTTCCCAAACATTGGCTCAACTTGCAGAACAACTTCAACATGATATGGCTCGTTTTAAAGTGTAATAAAACAGTATGGAGTTGATTGCGTAGTGTGCAATCAACTCCTTTTTAATGGGAAATGCGCGAGGGCTTCATAGGAAGGGCTTGCTTTAGGATGAATTTTAAACAATGTGAAACCTTCTATTTTAATAGGAACAGGTTCTATAGACTTTTTTTCTAATTGCATTTTTTCTGTGGTCTTGCGTTTTTTAGCTATTGTGATATGTGGAACGAAACGTGTGTCTTTTTCCAACTCAAGTATTTTCTCTGTACGCCTGGCGATTTGCCTTTGCAGTTCGCATAAAGTGTCGGAAGTCTGAACCGCTAGAAAAACGACACGTGGTCCACTTGCGGATCCGAAAAACGATAAACCTTTCAAGTACACGGTGAATTCTGTATGCGATTTAGCGATTTTGTGTAGACAGGATTTCAGCCAAGGGAGCTTAGTATCATCAAGCTCACCGATATAGCGCATAGTCAAATGCAAATCTTTAGCGTGTGGAATTACTTTGTATTTCTCGTGTAATTGGTATTCTGTGCGAAATTGCTGGGCTATGTCATCAACAGGATGAGCAATAGAGATACCGATAAAGTAATGTTGTACCAATTCCAGCTCACCTCCTATTCAGTAGGTTCCCTTACTTTTTGAAATATATGCATGACCGTACAAAAATATTGTATATAGCCTACGGTTTAGGGAATGTACTAACAAATAACATAAATAATGTGTATAATAAGAGTAGGAAATAACTGAATTATTACCATTACAAAGGGGATGTCACGATGATTAAAACGTTGATTTTTGATCTGGATGATACATTGATATGGGATGCCAAGAGTATTTCTACGGCATTTCAGAAAACATGTGAATATGCGACAAAGAAAACAGGCGTTAATCCAGTAGAACTTGAGCACGCAGTGCGTCAGGAAGCAAGAGACTTGTATGCTACATATGAGACATTTCCACATACTCAAAATATTGGTATTAATCCTTTTGAAGGATTATGGGGTGTCTTTGACGATGAAGGAGAAGAGTTTCAGAAAATGAAAAAGATTGTTCCTGGCTATCAAAAGGAAGCTTGGGTCAATGGGTTAAAGAAATTAGGAATTGATGATGAAACATTTGGATGGGAATTAGCGGACGTATTTCCAAAAGAGCGTAAGAATAACCCATATATATACGAAGAAACGTTTGAAGTGTTGGATAAGTTAAAAGGTAACTATCAGCTAATTCTTTTGACAAACGGTTCTCCAAGTTTACAACAGATCAAATTAAAAATTTCACCTGAAATACCTAATTACTTTGATCATATTATCGTTTCTGGTGCATTTGGAAAAGGAAAACCTGACGTATCTATATTTAAGCATGTTCTTGATTTAAGTGGCGTCCAAGCAGATGAAGCGTTAATGATAGGTGATAACTTACTGACAGATATTTTAGGTTCAAATCGTATCGGTATGCGTAATGTATGGATCAATCGTGAAAATAAGCTTCCGAATGAAGAAGTGAAACCCACGTATGAAATCGATAACTTACATGGTCTTTTTCCTATACTAAGCACATTAGAAAACCGATGAGATCATCTCATCGGTTTTGATTCCGTTTCACTTATTTTTATTTATTCGTACAGCAAGGGGGGATAGGATGCTAGAATATGTATTCGTGTTTTTGGGAGCGGCTATACCGTGGATTGAAATTATGATAGTCGTGCCGTTAGGTATTATTCGAGGCCTATCACCTATGTGGGTGATCATTCTTTCATTTGCCGGTAATATGACGACAATTCTTCTGTTGATCGTTGGTTTCCAACGTATAAAAGAATGGATGGTACGTAGGAAACAGAAGAAAGGAAAAGGTGAGTCGAAACGTCAGCAACGTGCGGAACAAATTATGAATAGATATGGATTACCGGTTTTAGCACTTGCAGGTCCAATTTTGATCGGAACTCACATTGCGGCTTTTATAGGTCTCGTATTAGGTGCAAAGAAAATGAATACGGCAATTTGGTCAGCCATCAGTATTGCGCTATGGTGTTTAGTGTTCGGAATTTTAACTGCCATGGGGTTTGATTTCTTTGTTGATCGTACATAAAAACATCCAGCTGAGAATATATCAGCTGGATGTTTTCACTTTTATAGATCGATTGCTTTTGCATCATTTATATTTTGAACTTCTTTAATATTCTTGATAGAAGTTGACTCAACGTGGTTGTCGACAGCTAACATCATGATAGCAAATCCGCCTTCAGTAGAACGTCCAACCTGCATCGCTGCAATGTTGATATTTTCTTCTGCTAGAAGTGTTCCTACACGCCCGATTGCACCTGGCTGATCTCTGTGTCGGATGAATAATAAGTGACCGCTTGGAATGACATCGACTACATAATCATCCACTTTTACAATACGTGCACCCAGACCATTTAGAAGGGTACCCGCTACTTTGCGAACGCCTTTTTCAGTAACGATTTCTACTGTAATCAAGTTCAAGAAACCTTTACCAGTAGTTGTTTTTTGTTCATTTACTTTAATGCCGTAGCGATCAGCCAGTAACTTTGCGTTTACATCGTTAACAGTTTCTCCAAGATTACGCTTCAAAAGCCCTTTGACTGTATTACGAGTTAGTGCGCGTACATCATAGTTCGCCAACTCGCCAGCGTATTGGATATTGATTTCATGGATAACCGAGTTTTGGATTTGTGATAAGAACATACCCAATTTCTCTGTTAGATCAAAGAATGGTTCGATTTTTGCCAACACATCACGAGAAACAGATGGCAAGTTGACTGGATTACGAACAGATCCGATTGTCAAGAAGTTCACTACGTCGCGGCTTACGTCGACTGCTACTGATTCTTGTGCTTCAAATGTACTTGCACCTAAGTGTGGAGTCGCAATTACTTCAGGTAATGTCAATAACTTATGGTCGAGGAATGGTTCTTCTTCGAATACGTCCAGTGCTGCACCTGCTACTTTACCAGCAACGATTGCATCGTATAGAGCATCTTCATCTATGATTCCACCACGTGCACAGTTAATAATTTGTACGCCGTCTTTCATTTTCTCGAATGCTTCTTTGTTGATCATTCTACGAGTTTCTTTAAGCAAAGGTGTGTGAACTGTAATGAAGTCAGCTACTTCGAGCACTTCATCTACTGTTCCAATTTCAATACCCAATTTCTTTGCAACATCTTCTGTTAAGTACGGGTCATATGCTACTACAGACATACGTTGTCCTCTTGCGCGTCTAGCAACTTCAGCACCAATACGACCGAGTCCGATGATTCCTAAAGTTTTGTCTTTCAACTCCACACCAAGGAATGACTTTCTATCCCATTTATTATTTTTCAACGAGTTGAAAGCTTGAGGGATTTTGCGTGCCATAGACATCATCATTGCGACTGTGTGCTCAGCTGCAGAGTTTGTGTTACCGTCTGGAGCATTGACAACTATAATCCCTTTTTCGGTAGCTGCATCCAAATCGATGTTGTCGACACCTACACCAGCACGACCGATGATCTTTAATTGATCAGCTGCTTCTAATAACTCTTTTGTAACTGTTGTCTGACTACGTACTAATAACGCGTCGAAATCTTTGATTCGTTCTTTCAGCTGATCCGGTGTCATGTCAGTTTCCATTACAATTTCAAAACCTTCTGCTTGTCGTAGTGGGAAAATTCCGTCCTCGCTAAGTGGGTCACTAATAAGTATTTTAAAAGCCATGATATTCATTCTCTCCTTCGATTGTTTGTAGTGGTTTTTGGTTGAAGAAACTATGTGCGATTGATCGTATATGTATGTTGCGCGCTACCCCCCTTATAGGTAAAATAAAAAAGCCTTCCATCCCTTACGTATAAGTAAGGGGCGAAAAGCTCGATAAACTAACGCGGTACCACCCTTGTTTGCTGCAATTGCAGCCTTCATTCAGCATGCGTAACGTGCATGTGACGGACCAGCCTACTAAAAAAGTTCAGCTAATCAATTCAGAAGTGCCCCCAACCTCAGAATTTGCTGACTTTCACCATATCATCAGCTCTCTGCAAAATCCTTTTTAGGAAGGTATCTCTTCGTCAAAATTGTTTAACAACTATTAATTTAGAACTAATCATAACACGTCAAAAACTATTGTCAATTGCTTTTCTCGAAAATTTGAAAAACAGTTAAATACGAACGTAATTATTGAATTATTTGTGAACGTTCGCTTTTAAGGTGTTAATTATAAGAAAAACACTTTAATTGAACTAAGTGAAAGGAAATAGCATAAGTCGTCTAAAGAGAAGAAGTACAGGTAAGAGTGTTATAGTGTGCTTATACTATTCGTTAAAAGGAGTGTTGAAAATTGAAAAACTTAGAATCCCTAGAGCAATTTGAGCAACTTAAACAGGAAGAAAGAGTAATATTCTTATTCACTGCAGACTGGTGTCCCGATTGCAGAGTGATTGAACCATTCTTACCGACATTAGAAACAGAGTTTGCGGAGTATGAATTCATTTCGGTTGATCGTGATGAATTTATAGATCTTTGCAGTCAGTTGGACATATTCGGTATTCCTAGTTTTGTGGCATTCAGCGAAGGAACAGAAACAGGTCGTTTGGTAAGTAAGAATCGTAAAACTAAAGAAGAGATTGAAGAGTTTATTAATAATTTATCGTAATGCAATCATTCTCTGTGAATGGATAAAAAGACAAGTAAACAAAAGGACTGAAGACAATTATAACTTTTGTTTTCGGTCCTTTTCTATAAGAAAAGCTTCTACGATAGCTCTTATATATTGTATTATGTGAAATCTATCAGTTGCTCTATAAGGATTTTTGCGCCTCGTGGACTGATGTATAGACCGTTCGACAATTGTTTGTTTTCATCCATCACATCACCGGTGATAAAACATGCCTTGGACACTTGATACTTTCTCAATATAATTTTGTCATCCTCTACGAAAATTTCGATAGGGTCGCCCTGATCGATCAACATAGAATTTCGAAGTTCTTTTGGAATGACAATTCTGCCGAGATGATCAACTTTACGAACTATACCTAAAGACTTCATAAGCTCCTCCTCGAAGTAAAGTAGTTGGTAATTTCTATTATACACAAAAATAGATTGTCTACAATTTACAATACTTGAATGTGCAGAACAATTTGACAATTCTGCTATACAATTTATTTATTCATGCTATAATAGTCTGTAATTAAATATTTCTTATCAAGAGAAGCTGAGGGAATTGGCCTGATGAAGCTTCAGCAACCTCTGTGCAAACAGGAAGGTGCTACTTCCAACAAGATTGTTGTCTTGAGAGATAAGAACGATGAACGGTCAACCCTCATTTTCTTATCTAAGAGAAATGAGGGTTTTTTGTATAGAAATAGTATTAACAGAACGTTAAGGGGGAAATAGCATGCCAATTAATATACCAAAACATCTGCCGGCAGGAGAACTGCTAAGAGAAGAGAAAATATTTATTATGGATGAAGAACGTGCTACCACACAGGATATCCGTCCAATCAATATTTTGATTTTGAATTTAATGCCTGAAAAAGAGAAGACCGAGTTGCAATTGCTTCGATTACTAGGGAATACGCCTTTACAAGTGAATGTCACATTCTTGAATACAGCAACCTATGTATCAAAAAATGTTAGTCAGAATCATTTGGAAACCTTCTATACTACCTTTGAACATATTAAAAGTCAGCGCTTTGACGGTATGATTATTACAGGTGCACCAATTGAACTTTTACAATTCGAAGACGTAGTCTATTGGAAAGAGTTAGAAGAAATTATGGAATGGACAAAAACGAACGTCACGTCTGTACTTCATATTTGCTGGGGTGCACAAGCTGCCTTGTATCATCATTACGGAATAAACAAGTTCGAGTTGCCGAAGAAATGTTTTGGAGTATTTTCACATGATATTACCGATCCGACAGTAAACTTGGCACGTGGGTTCAATGACGTATATGTAGCACCACATTCACGCCATACAGGAGTTTCATTAGAAGAGATCAAGAATCATCCTGATTTAACCCTACTTTCTGCTTCTGAAGAGGCAGGAGCGTTCATTGTGATTTCAAATGACGCAAAACATATTATGGTCACTGGACACTTAGAATACGATGCGCATACGCTGGGGGATGAATATGCTCGCGATGTAGAAAAAGGGGTCGACATCGAAATTCCTGTAAATTATTATCCAAATGATGATCCATCTAAAGAACCTATGAATACTTGGCGCTCTCACACGCATTTGTTATTCTCTAATTGGCTCAATTACTACGTCTACCAGAGAACTCCTTATAACTGGAAGTAAACGAATCCGTGTATAAATCTCTATCGTTTGCACATACTTCGATTACTGGAGGTGTATGCAGTGAACGTAGATGAATTTTTGGAGTTGTCTTTTTGGGAAATGACTTTACGAACGGTGATCTCGTTTATTGTGCTATTGATTTTGGCGCGTTTCATGGGGAAAAAACAAGTGTCTCAGTTGACTTTCTTTCATTACGTGACAGGTATCACGATCGGGTCAATTGCAGCCAATTTAGCAGGAGAGTCCGAAACGCCATTTTTAAATGGTCTATATGGAATGGTTCTATGGGCGGTATTAACAGTTCTCGCCAATTTTTTAACATTCAAATCTTTTAAACTTCGCGTATTACTCGATGATAAACCGGTAATTGTTATTCAAAACGGGAAAATACTAGAAGGCTCCTTGCGTAAATTACGGTTGAATTTCAATGATCTAAATATGATGCTACGAGAGCAGTCGATATTTTCGATGAAAGATGTCAATTACGCGATATTCGAAACGAATGGTAATTTAAGTGTCTTGCTGAATCCAGGAGAGAAACATGCGACAAAAAAAGATGTTAAAGTCTCGCCACCGCAGCCCAAATATATTCCGACTGAAATTATTACTGACGGAAAAGTGGAAGAAAAAAATATGCGGGAACTTCAATTGACTGATACGTGGCTAACAGAACAACTGAAAAAGCAAGGAATATCCAAACCAGAGCATGTTCTTTATGCAGAAATTCAGACAGACGGCAGTTTATATATAAATGCATTAAAATCGACTTGACGTGAAGAGCTCTGACCAAATCAGAGCCCTTCACGTTTTTAAAGTATTTCCCAGTTTCTTTGTTTGGCTATAGCGGTAAGTTTTTCATCTGGACGAACTGCTACAGGGTACCCAACTTTCTCTAAGACTGGGAGATCGGAAATACTGTCTCCGTAGGCAAAACTGTTGTCCCAGTCGACAGTTTTGCCTAGTAGTGCTTGATAAATTTGCTCATTTTTACGTCTACCTTGAATATGTAGAAAAGGCTGATCCATCGCTAATTGGTTCCCACGTGAAGGAATATCTGTACCAATAATTTGATCAAATGTTAGGTGATTTGTGACTGCTTGTAAAAAGGGAGTATAGGCACCAGAAACGAGTAAGACATAGTATCCCTCTTTTCGGTGCTTAGTCAGACGGTTAATGACTTGTTCATTGAAGTCGGGCACTATTACGCTATGCATGCTTTTGAAGTATTCATGTAGTTCAGTCATTGTCAATGGGTCTAGAGCTTGTAGATAAAGACGCATGGAGCGCTCCTTCATGATAGGTTCGGGTAGTATTTTTAATTTATAACGAATATAAAGTGGTAAGATCGAACGAAAGAATTTCCCGTAGTATTGCTTATACGTGGGATGGTTCTTTAATTGCTCCATAAGTAATTTAAAGGTTTCTTTTGTGTACAATGTACCATCAAAATCAAAGATTGCAATTTTCATAGAGACACTCCTTTATTGTATTCTTCTACATAGTATACAAATATAACGAGTGTAAAAGCAAAAAAGCAGATGGATAAAAATCCATCTGCTTGAATTTAGATCTTATTGAAGATTATTCGGCATACCGGGTTGGCCTTGTGAAGGTGCAAATGAATTAAGCAACATATTCATATCTTGATCGTTTAATTGTGGTACTTGGTAATAATGATGTTTGTTTTGGTAAATTGACAACTCGTATGCCATTTCTAAACAGTTGGGCACGGAATCAGCAATAACACGGCGAACGACTGGGTTACATACTTCCAATGCAGCAGCTGTTTTACCTGTGGCGCTTTCTTTAGCAGCACCTAGCAAAAAGCCAGAGATCATCTCATCATTGATTTCACCTGTGGATTGAATAGGTTTTGATGGTGCCTTTGCTTTCATACCGTAAATGAAGTCACTACTAGCTTTCATTTGATAACGCTGTGTAGGATGAGAAGGATCTTTCCCTGTCTTGAAACTTTGGACAATGATATTGTATTCATCCATCATAAATCGGTATTGTCGGTCAAGGATGTCTAGAAGTTCTGGATCCTGGACGTGTGGTCGTAAAATCACCGATTGATTCAATGCACCAATCGCTGCACTTAGTACTTCTTTCACGTCAAATAACTCATGTCCACCGTGATTTAACGATGGGGGAACTTGTCCGCCTTGCATGTTCTGAGATGTATCAAATTGATTTGTCAAATATATTTCCTCCTTTAATTGTCTTGTACATCGAGAGTAGTATGTGAAGTGGCCAAAATTTTATGCACATGAAATTGTATTTACGAACCATGCATAGTTCGGAATGCGTCATCATATCATATGGATAGAACTCAAGAAGGGTAGTGGGGATACATGCAGATTCATGTAGTTTCGCAAGGTGAGAGTTTATATGAAATTGGTAAAATTTACGGTGTTCCATACGATCAAATAGCAGAAGTTAACGAATTGGAAAGCGAGACACGACTCGCTGTGGGACAAGCGCTTGTTATTCCAATAATAGGTTCTTATTACTGGGTGCGGCCTGGAGATAGTCTATTTACCATTGCACAAAGATATGGTCTAACAGTGGCTCGCTTGGCAGAAATTAATGCAATTAACCCTTCCAGAAGGTTAATAATTGGTCAGCGCCTGTATATACCACAAGAAGCAAAAACAATAATTGACTCATTATTATATGTAGAACCGCGTAATCCCGTCACTCAAGATATGCTGACGGAAGTTCGTGAACGTGTGGGGGATCTTACGTATCTCGCGATGTTCAGTTATGAAGTGCAACGGGATGGATCGCTCAAAGCACCTGCTCTAGCAGATATTCCGACTATCGCAAAAAATGCAGGTGCTGTAAATATACTAGTGCTGACGAATCTAGAAAACTATTCATTCAGTGCGGAATTGGCACATGTGATTTTCACTGATCAGGTTGCACAAAACCAAATGATACAAAGTGCCATTGAAACAGCAAAAGAAATCGGCTATAGTGATATTCACTTCGATTTTGAGTTGTTATTCCCTGAAGATCGAGAATTATACAATCAATTATTACGTAATGCACGTGATCAAATTCATAAAGCGGGCCTTACGATTTCCACAGCACTTGCACCAAAAGCTGGGGAAGTGACAACAGGTATTTATGGTGCTCATGATTATAAAGTGCATGGAGAAGTTGCTGATTTTGTTGTATTGATGACATATGAATGGGGATATACGTATAGTGCACCACAAGCTGTGAGCCCAATCGGGCCAGTTACGAAAGTAGTGGAATATGCAGTAAGTCAAATTCCAAACGAAAAAGTATTTTTAGGTCAGAATTTATACGGCTATGATTGGACAGCTCCATTTGGTCAATCGGACAGTAAAGCTGCAAGAGCGTTAAGTCCACGAATGGCGACTAATCAGGCAATCGAACAGAATGCTGCTATTGAATACGACGCGCTATCCCAAGCGCCACATTATACGTATTACGACGAAACTGGAACTGAACATGAAGTGTGGTTTGAAGATGCCCGAAGCATTAACGAGAAGTTTGACTTGCTGAAGAAATTCAAATTGCGAGGAATTATGTATTGGAAACTCGGACTTGCATTCCCGCAAAACTGGCTGTTATTAGAAGATCGATTTACAATTCGTAAGCGGTAAATATAGGAGCCTTTCCTTAAATAATAGGAAAGGCTCTGTCATATGAGTTCTCACTCGTTATTTAACAGTTTCATAGCACTTTGGAACATTTCCATATCTGGATTTACGAGTAAAGCAGGTAGGAAAGCAAAAGTCATGATGAGGAGTAAGTTCGCTCCTAGTATTGATCGAAAAGTACATGTTTTCTTTGTCATGGTGCTTCGCCTCTTTCTTTTCGTATTGTTCTCACTAGTATGTGTATGCGCTTACATTTAGAACTTCACATAGTTCGTTTGAATAGTTTAATAATACTATTAATTCAGTTGAAAGTAAATGCAAAAGTTTAAGATAGTACATAAAATTGACACAAAAATTAAGTCAAAACACAGATATTCTAAAAAAATCTTGTAACTTGCTATCTTTTCAGTGATAATATTGGAATACAAAGAAATATTTCGAACAATTAAAATTCAATTCATATTAGTAGAATTTACTCTTTTATCATACAAGTATTTTGAAATCATAGTCACTGAGTAAATGAGCGACTAGTCAGTCGACAAGTTTTTAATAGCAACTATGGAAAGGGATGATTGCAGATGACAAAGGTTGATGAGGTAGAATATAATAATCGCAAGCGAGCAAATGATTACGTTCACAACGTATATGAATTGGTGAAAAGAAGGAATCCAGATGAGAAGGAATTTCTTCAAGCGACAAGAGAGATTTTTGATTCCCTCCGTCCTGTATTTGCTAAGCATCCAGAATTTATGGAAAACGGAATTCTTGAGCGAATCACAGAGCCGGAACGAATTATTTCTTTCCGTGTAGCGTGGGAAGATGATAAAGGGAAAGTGCAAGTAAATAGAGGTTACCGAGTTCAGTTCAATAGTGATCTCGGACCTTATAAGGGAGGACTTCGTTTCCACCCATCGGTTAATAATAGTATTATGAAGTTTCTCGCATTTGAGCAAATCTTCAAAAACGCTTTAACAGGACAGCCAATTGGAGCAGGTAAAGGTGGATCTGATTTCGATCCAAAGGGTAAGTCTGATCGTGAAATTATGCGCTTTACGCAAAGCTTTATGACGGAGCTTAGCAGACATATCGGACCAGACATTGACGTACCGGCAGGTGATATTGGCGTCGGTAAACGTGAAATCGGCTATCTATTTGGTCAATACAACCGTATTAAAGGTGGCTATGAAGCAGGTATTTTAACAGGCAAAAATCCTGACCATGGCGGAAGCCTCGGTCGTAAGGAAGCAACTGGTTACGGAACAGTGTACTTTGTTGATGAGATGCTGAAAGAAAACAAGCTTTCATTGGAAGGTCAAACTGTCGTAGTTTCAGGTTCAGGGAATGTTTCAACGTATGCAATGGAGAAAGCTATGCAACTTGGAGCAAAAGTTGTGGCATGTAGTGATTCTGATGGCTATATCTATGACAAGAATGGAATTGATCTTGAATTAGTGAAAGAACTAAAAGAGTACGGCAATAAACGTATTTGGGAATATACGAAAGAACATCTGGATGCAGAGTATCATGCAAATTGTACGGAAATCTGGTCCATTCCATGTGATATTGCACTTCCATGTGCTACGCAAAATGAAATCGATGAAATTGCTGCCCATATGCTAATCGCTAATGGAGTTAAAGCAGTTGGTGAAGGCGCAAATATGCCATGTACAATTGAAGCAATTGTCATTTTCCAAGAACACAACGTGTTATTCGCACCAGCCAAAGCTGCCAATGCGGGTGGCGTAGCTGTTTCCGCTATGGAAATGTCACAGAACAGCCAGCGTCTATCATGGTCAGAAGAACAGGTAGATATGCATTTGAAAGAGGTTATGCAGAATATCTATAAAGATTGCAGTAATGCAGCAACGGATTACGGTAAACCGGGCAATCTAGTAATGGGTGCTAACGTAGCAGGTTTCCTGAGAGTAGCCGATGCGATGGTAGCCCACGGAATTAGATAAGTGATATAAAACAGACACATTTTTTTACATAATGTGTCTGTTTTTTTGTGCTGTCCTATTGCGTTTCAAATAAAATATGTTATTATAAAAATACAGTTAATTGAATAAACATACATGCTTTAGCATGAAAGGGGATTTACCCATGGAAAAGAAAAAAGTCGTTTTAGCCTACTCAGGCGGTTTAGACACATCAGTTGCGATTCAGTGGTTAACGGATCAAGGATATAGTGTAGTAGCAGTTTGCTTAGATGTCGGCGAAGGAAAAGATCTCGACTTCATTAAAGAAAAAGCTCTTACAGTTGGCGCAGTCAGCAGCTATGTTATTGATGCGCGTGAAGAATTCGCACAAGATTTCGTCCTTCTTTCATTGCAAGCTCAAACATATTATGAGAATAAATATCCATTAGTCTCTGCCCTATCCCGTCCGCTTATCTCTAAAAAGTTGGTGGAAATTGCGCATCAGGAGCAAGCAACAGCAGTGGCTCATGGATGCACTGGAAAAGGAAATGACCAAGTACGTTTTGAAGTAGCAATCAAGTCACTGGATCCATCGCTTGAAGTCGTAGCGCCAGTGCGTTCATGGAGCTGGTCACGTGAAGAGGAAATTCATTATGCACAAGAACATAATATTCCCATTCCGATTGATTTGGATAATCCATACTCGGTGGACCAAAACTTGTGGGGGCGTGCAAACGAATGTGGAATTCTAGAGGACCCGTGGGCAACACCTCCAGAAGATGCATTTGGTTTAACAGTTTCTATTGAAAATGCACCCGACACTGCTGATATTATCGAAATTGGCTTTGAACAAGGTGTTCCAGTTACAATTGATGGAGAAAACTATATATTAAGTGAACTGATCACCAAGTTGAATGAAATGGCTGGTAAACATGGAGTCGGCCGTATCGATCACGTAGAAAATCGTTTAGTCGGCATCAAATCTCGTGAAGTATATGAAGCGCCAGGAGCCATCACATTGTTGAAAGCACATAAGGAACTGGAAGATTTAACACTTGTAAAAGAACTAGCGCATTTTAAGCCGATAATTTCACAGAAACTTGGTGAGTTGATTTATAACGGTCTTTGGTTCTCTCCTTTACGTAATGCACTTGAGGCATTTATTAAAGAAACACAGCAATATGTCAACGGTACAGTTCGTGTGAAGTTATTTAAAGGCCATGCATTAGTAGAAGGTCGTAAATCACCCAATTCGCTATATGATGAAAGATTAGCGACTTATACATCTGATGATGAGTTCGATCAAGCGGCAGCGGTCGGTTTCATTAAGCTATGGGGACTACCGACTGAAGTGCATAGTTTGGTCAATGAAAAGCAAGTTGTGAAGCAGTCTTAAGATGAATAGTAAGAGCAGCGCGGCCAAAAGCTTCGCTGCTCTTTTTTAAAAACTACATTTTAGGTATCACCGTTTTATGTATAAAGTTGGGGTGTTTGAATGCGGAAGTTAAGCGGTATAGCCATAATGGTAGTTTTGATCATTACAAGTCTGGGGATGTTTTGGATGTTACCGGGGGATCGAATAAAACAAGCACAGCAAATGAAGGCGAATGGCAAATATGAGTATGCAATCATTCTAGGCGCCAAAGTGAACGGAGAAATTCCTTCACTATCCTTACGTTACCGTTTAGAAAGCGCTGTAGAGTATGCAACGCAATATCCGCATGTACAGCTTGTACTATCAGGTGGGCAAGGAAAAGATGAGGACATTAGCGAGGCCGAAGCTATGTATCGTTATTTACAAGAACATGGTATTGCAAAGGAACGGTTAGTTTTTGAAGATCAATCCACTTCCACATATGAAAATCTACAATTCAGCCAAAGTATGATTCCTGAAGTGGAAGGCGTGACCATAATCAGTAGCGATTACCACTTGGCTAGAGCTAGATTTCTTGCGAGACAGCTCGGTTGGGAGTCTGATGTCGTTGTGGCTAAGACGCCTGAATCTGTCAAAGCAAAAGTAGGACTTCGTGAACGCTTGGCTTTATTGAAAACATGGTTGTTCAGACGATAGGGATCTATTGAAAATAAGGAGGTTGGGACAGAACAGAAAAAACGTAAGGGGAATCCTTTACGCTTTTTTCTGTTCTTATCAGAAAATATTTTTTAGAGTATCAGAGTGTACCGGAACGGAGAAAGGCCGACTCCTGAGGGATCAGCGTGCGTCTTGAGACCCTGGACAGGTGCCTTAATTTCTGCAAAGTACACAGAAATACGGCAAAGCGAACCCTACGTTGTTCGCTTGGCTC